>JAAYZJ010000542.1 GCA_012514915.1 Lentisphaerota bacterium
GGCCTCGCGCTGCTGCTGATGCTCGCCGACGCGCTGATTACCGACACCTCCGACCGCGTCATCACCATCAACGACGCGCGCACGGTCACCGTCGCCGGCGGCCGCCCGCTGCTGACCGCCCTCAAGGAGCAGCAGATCTTCATCCCCTCGGCCTGCGGCGGCCGCGGCTCGTGCGGTCTCTGCAAAGTGGCCGTGATCGAGGGCGGTGGCGCGATCCTGCCCACGGAAATGCCCTGGCTTACCCCCGACGAGCAGAAGAGCCACATCCGCCTCTCCTGCCAGATCAAGGTGCGCCGCGACCTCGCGATCCGCATTCCCGAGGAACTCTTCAATGTCCGCCAGTACCAGGCCGAAGTCGCCGGCATCGTCGACCTGACGCACGACATCAAGCAGGTGACCCTCGCGCTGGTCGATCCGCCCGAAATCGCCTTCACCGCCGGCCAGTACATCCAGATCGAAGTGCCGCCCTACGCCCTCACGGACGAACCGGTCTACCGCGCCTATTCGGTCGCCTCCGATCCCGTCGACAACCGCCGCATCGAGCTGGAAATCCGCTATGTGCCCAACGGAATCTGCACGACCTACGTTCACCAGCACCTGAAGGTCGGCGATGCGATCACCTTCAACGGGCCGTATGGCGAGTTCGGCCTGCGCCCCACCGAGCGCGAGATCATCTGCGTCGCCGGGGGATCGGGGATGGCGCCGATCCGCGCGATCCTCCTCGAAATGGCCCGCTCACGCAACCCGCGCCCCTGCCGCTACTTCTTCGGCGCCCGCGCCAAGCGCGACCTCTTCCTGGTCGAAGAGATGCGCCGACTCGAGGGCGAGATTCCCAACTTCCGTTTCATCCCCGCCCTGTCGTCGCCCGGACCGGACGACGCCTGGGAAGGCGAGACGGGACTGATCACCGAGGTGGTCGAGCGGCACGTCCCCGACGCGGCGAATGCCGAGGCCTATCTCTGCGGCAGTCCGCTGATGATCGACGCCTGCATCAAGGTTCTGCGCGGCCGCGGCATGCCCGAAACGCAGATTTTCTTCGATAAGTTCACCTGACCGCCTGGGAAAAGCCATGAAGCAAAGCCGGAAAGACGATTTGATCCAGGCCCAGATGCGGCCGGGCGTGATCACACGCGACGGCCTGCTGGGCGACGACACCCGCGCCCTGCGCGACATTATCGAAGCCGACGAGGCGGCCGTGAACCGGCTTGGTCTGAGCCATGTTACCCTCGCGGCGCGCCTGCGCGAGCTGCGCGCGGCCGGCGCCCGCGGACTGGGCGACACGGTTACCGTCGAGGGCACATTTGAAATCAGCGTCGACGCCACGCGCGGCCGCCTGCCGTGTCCCTTCGGCCACCCCGGGCTCTATCCCAACGAGGTGGTGACCGTGCGCAATATACAGCTTGATGAAACGCTCACCTTCACCCGGCTGAACATCCACCTCATCGCCTCGCACGGCTTCTACGAAGGGGTCGGGTCTCCCTACCGCCTGGATCCCACCACGCTGGCGCGCGTGCTGGGGTGCGGCGTCCACCAGGATCCCGGTTGATGGGCGAAATGGCGATACTGGCCATCGATGCCGAGGTGCCCGTGCATGGCCGGAACGGCGAGGCGTTTGTCGCCCGCCGGCTGCAGCGCGCCGACCGACTCGTCCTGCAGGCGTTCAACCGCGTCTTGAGCGCCGCGACCCGCGCGCGGTTTCTGCCCCACGCCTACGATGATCGCACGGTGGAGCGCCTGCTCGGACGATCCGAGGCGGGCGAAGACCTGGTTCTGGGGCTTTTCGAGGCACCCGCGGGCGCGCAGCCCCGGATGGTCGGCTACTTTTTCCTGTGGAATTTCCGCGAGCGCGTGCCGCTGCTGGGCATCGGCCTGCTGGATGCCTGCCAGGGGGTCGGTCTAGGCGGCACCCTGATGCGCCTGCTGCTGGCTCAGGCGCGGGCGCGAGGCTGCGAAGGCGTGGAGCTGACCACGCTGCCCGACAACGACCGGGCCTTTGCGCTTTACGAAAAATGCGGGTTCAGGCATTACGCGAACGTGCCGAACGTGGACGGCA
>JAAYZJ010000543.1 GCA_012514915.1 Lentisphaerota bacterium
AAACAGCCCCTGCGGCGGCGCGCTGGGGACGCGGGCGGTTCGGGGCGAGCGGTTGGCCAGCAAGTCCGCGATCAGCTCCGGCGGTTCGGCGCCGTGCCCGATCCGAAGGAGCATCCCCACCATGCTGCGGACCTGCCGGTAGAGAAAGCCGTTGCCGCGCACGACCAGGACGACGCGGTTCCCGCTGCGCCTGACCGTGAAGCGGGTGATCGTCCGCACGCTGCTCTCGACCTCCCGGCAGGGATTGGCCATGAACGCGGCGAAATCATGCTCGCCGACGAACAGCGCGGCGGCGCGCGCCATGATGCCGGTATCGAGCAGGCCCGGCACATGCAGCGCGTAGAGCCGCTCGTGCGGCGGCATCAGCGAGCCGTTCCAGACGACATAGCGGTATTCCTTGGCGACCGCGCTACGGCGCGCATGAAAGCGGTCGCTCGCGAGGCGCGCCTCGCGGATGCGGATGTCGGGCGGCAGGCGGGTGTTGAGCGCCCGCATCAGCGCGATGGGTGTCATCCGCGTCGCCAGATCGACATGGGCCACCTGCCCCATCGCGTGCACCCCTTGGTCGGTTCGTCCGCTGCCGTGGACCTTGCAGGGGTGCTTGACGATGGAGGACAAGACCGCCTCGATCACGCCCTGGACCGTCGGCCGGCCGGGCTGGACCTGCCAGCCGGCGTAGCCGGTGCCGTCGTAGGCGACCGTGAGCCGGAAACGGCGGGCGGTGCTACAGGTACTTGTCGGCATCGGGCCGCCTGGACAAGCGCTGCACGAGCAGTTTGACCTCCTGGGCGCGGTCGCGCGGGCAGATCAGCGTCGCCTGGTCGGACTGCACGATGACCAGGTCGTTAACGCCGATGACCGCCGTCAACCGGTCTTCGGAGACGACCACGTTGCCCGAGGCGTCGATCATCTCGCTCGATCCGATGACGACGTTGTTGCGCGCGTCGGCCGCGAAATGGCCCGCCACAGCCGGCCAGGTGCCCACGTCGTCCCAGCCGAAGGCGCCCTGGGCCATCACGATGTTGTCGGCCCGCTCCATCACGGCATAGTCGATCGACACCTTACGCAAGCCGGGATAGAGGGCCGCCAGCCGCTCGCGCAGCGCCCCGGGCGACGCGGCCGCGGCCGGCGCGTCGAGCAAGGGCTCGAGTTCCGGCACGAAGACCGCCAGGGCCGCGCGCATGGTCCGGACATGCCAGATGAACATGCCGGCGTTCCAGCAGTAGTTGCCGCTGGCGATGTACTGCGCCGCCGTCGGGGCGTCGGGCTTCTCGACGAACCGCCGCGCGCGGTGGAACCGCGTGGCCGTGGGAAAGGCCAGGTCGTCGCCCGCCTCGATGTAGCCGAATCCGGTGGCCGGGTAGGTGGGCGGAATGCCGATCGTGACGATGTGCTGCCCACTGGCGGCGGCGGCGTAGCTGTCGCGCAGCGTCTGCCGGAAGGTCTCGATGTCGGTCATGAGCTGGTCGGCCGTCAGGATGGCGACCACGCCGTCGGGATCGCGGGCGGCGACGATGCCGCAGGCCAGCGCGCAGGCGGCGGCCGTGTCGCGCCCGCACGGCTCGCCGATCAGGTTCTCCGGCGGCAGTTGGCGCGCGACCCCGGCCGTGGCCTCGATCAGGTCGTCGGCCGTGATGATCAGCGTCCGTTCGGGCGGCACGACGCCCTCCAGACGCTCGAGCGCCAGCGCGATCAGGGGACGGCCGCCGAACAGCGAGATGAACTGCTTCGGACGGGACGCGGTGCTCAGGGGCCAGAAGCGCTCGCCGCGCCCGCCCGCCAGAATGACGGCGTAATGATGCGTATCCATCAGGTGCTCCTCTGGTAGTCAAACAACCAGCCGATTCCGAACAGGGTCAGGTCGGGATCGATCACGAAATCCAGGTTCAACGGCGGTGCGAAGCGCTCCGCGAAACCGCCGGTCGCAATCAGCCGCGGTGGCGCGTCGAACAGCGGCAGGAGCCGCTGCACCGTCTCGCGCAGTGTACCACAA
>JAAYZJ010000544.1 GCA_012514915.1 Lentisphaerota bacterium
GGACGCCAAGGGGGCGCGAAGCCAATCGTGTCCCGTTGTCGTGCGCCGAAACGCCTGGCAGGCGAACCTGCCGCTGGGGACCGGCACGTTGTGGACACTCAAATGAATCACCTTGGCGTCACGGCGACGACGCGGCGGCGCGCGAGCTGGCCGATAAACGCGAGGAGCGCCTGGTTCATCTCCCCGCGGCCATGGCCGGTTTCCCGGGCCATGACGGCGGCGATCTCGTCGAGCGTGCGGCGGCCGTCGATCAGCTCGACGGTGCGGCGTCCCAGCGAATCGAGGACGAGGCGGTGGCGGCGCGGCGGCCCCGCCAGGAGCCTCCCGAGCCAGGTGGCGCGCGGTGGCCGGCCCGGATCCAGCGGCCAGGCGAGGACGAAGCCGCGGCGCCGGTCCCGCAGGCATTCGACGCTGGGATGGAGGTGGGGCACGCCGGCCAGCAGCGCGGCGGCATCGAGCGGCCGGGCTCCCGGCGGCACGGCGGCGGCGGCGGCGGACGCCCCGCCCGCCGTCTTGCGGCGCCATCTGCTTGCCAAGAGTCGCATATTCGTTTGTGGGCAGGATTTCCCGCCCTACCGCCCCTGCGTATCCTGTTTCATCGCCTCCAGCGAAAACTCGGCCTGCGAGCTGATCTTGTCGAGCTGGCCGTCGAGCATCCAGCAGATGCGGTCCGAATTGCGCAGCATCTTCGGGTCGTGCGTCGAGCAGATGACCGTCACGCCCTCCTCGCGGTTGAGCGTCTTGAGCAGCTCGATGATCTCCGAGCCGGTCTGCGTGTCGAGGTTGCCGGTGGGCTCGTCGGCCAGGACGACATGCGGGGTGTTGGCCAGCGCGCGCGCGACCGCCACGCGCTGCTGCTGTCCGCCCGAGAGCTCGAGCGGCTTGTGGTGGAGGCGGTGCCCCAGCCCGACGCGCTCGAGGATCGCCGTGCCGCGCCGCGCGGCCTCCTCCTTGGAAACCCCCTGGAACACCATCGGGAGGGTCACGTTCTGCAGCGCGGTCATGACCTGGATCAGATTGAAGGTCTGGAAGATGTAGCCGATCCGGTTGCAGCGGAACCAGGCCTGCTGGCTCTCGCTCAGGTCGAAGATCGAATGCCCCTCGAACAGCACGCGCCCCTCGGTCGGGCGGTCGAGCGCGCCGATCTGGTTGAAGAACGTCGACTTGCCCGAGCCCGACGGCCCCATGATCGAGAGGAACTCGCCGCGCTGGATGTCCAGGTCGATCCCCTTGAGCGCCCAGAGCACCTCTTCGCCGGTGACGTAGCGTTTCTTGACGTTTTCGGTGCGGATGATGATGTCGGAGGTCATGGCGGAACTCAGTGGCCGAACTCGTCGGCCTGGAAATCGATCTCGTGCGGGCGGGCCGCCTTCACGATCACGCCGTCCTCGATCCAGAGGATGCGGTCGGAGGCCTGGAGCATCTTCAGGTCGTGGGTGGCCGAGATGATGGTCACCCCGAGGTTTTTCTGGAGATCCTTGAACAGGTTGATGATCTCCTGCCCGGTCGACTGGTCGAGGTTGGCCGTCGGCTCGTCGGCGAGGATGACGTCCGGCGAGTTGGCCAGCGCGCGCGCGACCGCCACGCGCTGCTGCTGCCCGCCCGA
>JAAYZJ010000545.1 GCA_012514915.1 Lentisphaerota bacterium
CCGGTACCAGGCCTTACGCTGCTCGACCCAGTACTTGTGCCAGACTTCCCAGCCCCAGTTGTCGCGCGGCGCGGCGAGGTCGGTCCCGGGCGTCAAGGCCTCGACCGTGCCGTAGATCAGCTCGACGGCCTCGTCGGGGCGGATGAAATACTCGAGCTCCATCTGCTCGAACTCGCGCGAGCGGAAGGTGAAGTTGCGCGGGTTGATCTCGTTGCGGAACGACTTGCCCATCTGGGCGACGCCGAAGGGAACCGACTGGCGCGAGGTGTCGAGGATGTTCTTGAACTGCGCGAAGATCGCCTGCGCCGTCTCGGGGCGGAGGTAGGCCACGGCGTGCTCGTCCTCGACCGGGCCGACGAAGGTCTTGAACATGAGGTTGAACGCGCGGGGCTCGGTCAGCTCCTTCGAGCCGCAGTGGGTGCAGGCGGCGCCCTCGGGCAGGGCGAACCCCTTCTCGGTCCGCACCAGCACCAGCCCGAGTTCCTCGCACAACTGGTCGGCGCGGAAGCGGTGGCGGCAGGCCTTGCAGTCGACCATCGGGTCGGCGAAGCCCTCGGCATGGCCGGAGGCCTTCCAGATCGCCGGATGCATGATGATCGTGGCGTCGAGCCCCTCGACATCCTCGCGGCAGCGGACCATCGTCCGCCACCACGATTCGCGGACGTTGCGCTTGAGTTCGCAACCCAGCGGTCCGTAGTCCCAGAAGCCGTTGATGCCGCCGTACAGTTCCGAACTCGGGTAGATGAAGCCGCGTCGCTTGCACAAGGCCACGATCGCGTCCATAGTCGGCGTCGAGGGGGCGGGGGTCGTCATGGGAGGAACTCCTGTCAGCTGGGTGCGCCGGGAAAGGAACCGGGGCCTACAGGCCCTGGCACACGGTGATCGCCGCCACGCCGACGATATCCTCGGCACTGCAGCCGCGCGAGAGATCGTTGACCGGCTGGGCGACGCCCTGCAGCACGGGGCCGTAGGCGGCGGCGCCGGCGAGGCGCTCGGTCAGCTTGTAGCTGATGTTGCCGCACTGCAGATCGGGGAAAATCAGGACGTTGGCATCGCCCTGGACCGCACCGCCCTTGTTCTTGGAGGCGCCGACCGCGGGCACCAGCGCGGCGTCGGCCTGCATCTCGCCGTCGACGACCGCGTCGAGGCCGAGCTCCTGGAAGCGCCGGCGCGTCAGTTCGGCGGCGGTGCGCATCTTGTCGACGAGCTCGTGCTTGGCGCTGCCCTTGGTCGAGAAGCTGAGGAAGGCCAGGCGCGGCTGGCGATCGAGCAGGGCGCGGCAGGTCTGGGCGGTGGCCTGGGCGATGTCGACGAGCTGTTCGGCGGTCGGACAGGGGTTGACGGCGCTGTCGGCGAAAATCAGCGTCTCGTTGCCGCCCGGGGTCGGCCGCGCGAGGTCCATCACGAAGCAGGCCGACGCCAGGGAGATCCCCTTGGCCGTGCCGACGCAGTGGAAGGCGGCGCGGAGCATGTCGGGGGTCGAGGCGATGCTGCCGGCGACGAGGCCGTCGACCATCCGCTGGCGCAGCATCATGTTGCCGAAGTAGAGGCGCTGGCCGCGAATCGTCCGGGCCGCCTCCTCCTCCGTCATCCCCTTGGCCTTGCGCCGCTCATAGAAGGCGGCGGCCAGGTCGTCCGTGATGGGCGCCGACGTGTAGTCCAGCGCCTCGATGCCGTGCGCGGCCAGCGTGTCGCCCGCCTGCGCCTCGGCGGCCTCCCGCTCGGCGGGCGTGGCGAGCACCAGCGGGGTGGCGAGCTTGTCGCGGCTGATCTGGATCGCAGCACGGATCACGCGGGGATCCTGCCCTTCGGGAAGGACGATGCGGCGGTTGGCGGCGCGGGCGCGCGGGTAGAGGGTCTCGAGAAAATGCATGGTGTCGGGTTCCTGTATTGGGGGGGGTCAGCGGGTGCCGGTGACGACGCGGAACGTCTCGCGCGCGATCATCAGCTCTTCGTTGGTCGGGATGACGACGACCGGGGTGCGCGACCCCTGGCGCGAAATCGTCGCCAGCGTGCCGAAGGTGGACTTGTTCTTCTCCACGTCCAGTTCGACCCCCAGCACGCGGAGGTGCGCGGCGATCGCCTGGCGCGCCGAATAGCTGTTCTCGCCGATGCCGCCCGTGAAGACGACCGCGTCGACGCCGCCCAGCAGCGTGTAGTATCCGCCGATGTACAAGGCAATGCGGTGCGAGAACATCGCCAGAGCGTTGACGGCCATCGGCTGCCCCTTGCCCGCCGCATTCACAAGGTCGCGCATGTCGCCGGTGCCTGTGCCGGCCACGGCCAGCAGCCCGCTCTCCTTGTTGAGCATCTTGTCGATCTGGGGGATCGTGTAGCCTTTGTTGACGAGGTAGAAGACCACGGCGGGGTCGATGTCGCCCGAGCGTGTCCCCATGATCAGCCCCTGCAGGGGGGTCAGCCCCATGGTCGTATCGAACACCTTGCCGTTCTTGATCGCGGCCAGCGACGACCCGTTGCCGAGGTGGCAGGTGATGATGTTGAGTTCATTCAGCGGCTTCTTCAGATAGGCCGCGGCCGCCTCGGTGACGAACTTGTGCGAGGTGCCGTGGAAGCCATACTTGCGGATGTGGTACTTCTCGTAGAGTTCCACCGGGATGGCGTAGAGGTAGACATGCTTCGGCATCGTCTTGTGGAACGCCGTGTCGAAGACCGCGACGTTGGGCACGCCCGGCATGACTGTCTCGCAAGCCTCGATGCCCTGCAGGTTGGCGGGGTTGTGCAGGGGGCCGAGGTCGAAATAGCGCCGCACGGCATCCTTGACCGCCGCCGTGACGGCGACGGGCTCGGAGAACTCCTCGCCGCCGTGCAGCACGCGGTGGCCGATCGCCTCGACCTCCTCGAGCGACTGGAGCACGCCCCGCGCGGGGTGGATCAGCATCGCGCTCGCCTGCTTCAGCGCCTGGCCGTGGTCGAGCGCCGCGACGCCTTCCGTCGACTTCGGCTCGCCGTCCCGCTGGTAGGTCAGCGTCGCGTCGGCCGAGCCGATCCGTTCGATGACGCCCTTGGCGAGCATGGTTTCGGTCTTCATGCTGAACAACATGAACTTGAGCGACGAACTCCCCGAGTTGATGACTAGAATTTTGTCGATACCGTGCGGCATTAGGCTTTCTCCAGAGATAAAAAAAGGACTCCCGGGCGGGGAGACGCTCATGCGGCATGAGAAAAAGATGGCCTATCTTGCGACGAAAGCGCTCAGGAAGCAAGCCGAAATGTATCCCCCCAGCCGTTTCCGCGCAGCGTCATACGCGAATTGCCGTTCTTGCATTACCTCGGAGGATGTTCGACAATGACTATCTTGTTTTTTCCTCTACCGCCGGGAGCTCCGCATGGCACCTTCAGGACTACCCTCGCTACTCGACCTCTACCGGATCGGCCACGGCCCGTCCAGCAGCCACACCCTGGGCCCCGTCCGGGCGGCGCGGGACTTTCTGTCGCGCCATCCCGGGACGGAGCCGGTCCGCGTGACGCTGTTCGGCTCGC
>JAAYZJ010000546.1 GCA_012514915.1 Lentisphaerota bacterium
CGGCTACCGCCCAGGCGGAAGCACCCCCTCGCGCGCGACCCGTCGCGCTCGATGCGCCTGCCCGCACGGCGGCGCAGCCCCCCGCGCTGCCGCAGGCGCCCGCTGCGGCGGCCGAAGCCGTCGCGCTTGACGCGCCCGAGCCTGCGGGGGCCGATGCAGCGCCGGCGCAGGAGGCGCCCGCACCGTTCACGGTCGCACGCGTCGCGCCCGGCACGACCGTACCTGCCGCCACACCCGAGGCTCCCGTAACTGGTCGACCACGCCGCCGGGAAGGACCGCCTGCCGCCACGGTGCCCAACCTGCCGGCTACCGCCCAGGCGGAGGCACCCCCTCGCGCGCGACCCGTCGCGCTCGATGCGCCTGACCGCGCGGCGGCGCAGACCCCCGCGCTGCCGCAGGCGCCCGCTGCGGCGGCCGAAGCCGTCGCGCTCGAGGCGCCGGAGCCTGCAAGGGGCGACGCAGCGCCGGCGCAGGAGGCGCCCGCGCCGTTCACGGTCGCGCGTGCCGTCCCCGGAGCCTCCTCGCCGACGGCGGCACCTGCATCCCTGCCGCGGGCCGCCCCGCTGGCGAACGCGCAGGAACCGACGGTGCGGTCAGTGCGCCCGTCGGCAACGGAGCAGACACCGAGCGTCCCCCCGGCGACCTTGCAGCTCATCGAGCCGAATGCCCTTGCCTTCTCGTTCGGACAGGGCGGCGAGGGAACACGCCAGATCAAGATCGGACTGGCCCAATACGGCGGCGACTGGGATTGGGCGCGTCATGCGATGACGTTTCTCAGCCATCAGATGGGTGAGCGGACCCGTCTGGCGATCGTGGCCAGCGACCGGATTGTCGCCCTCGACAGCCCCGATCTCGCCACGCTGCCCTTTGTCTACATGACCGGGCACAAGGATTTCAGACTATCCGACCGCGAAGTCGCCAACCTCCGCGCCTACCTGACGGGCGGCGGCTATCTCTGGGCCGATGACTCGACGCACTTCCAGGACGACACCTTCGACACGGCCTTCCGGCGTGAACTGGCCCGCATCTTTCCCGATGCGCCGCTGGAGCGCCTCGGCATGGATTTCGAGGCGTTCCGCACCGGCTACGACCTGACGCGCGGATTCAAGGGCTACGCCATTCCGCCGGGCGACAAATACCGGCTCGACTATATCGAAGGAGCCCGGGTCAACGGACGGGTCGCGGTCGTCTACACCCGCAACGACTACGGCGACGGTCTCAACATCGATGCCCACACCCATCCGCTCCACGCGTCGCTCACCGATCTGAGCCCGGCCGAAATGCAGGAGGGGGCGATCCGCATGGGCATGAACCTGACGCTCTATTTTCTGACGCATGGCCGGAGGGACGCGGTCTTCATGGATCACACGGCCACCACGCTGCGCCAACAGCCCGAAGCGACGGCCGCGGCCATTCCGGCCGGCGTAGCGCGCGCGCTGCCCCTATTTGCCGAAAAGGCATCCTGGCAACACGAACCCTGGAGCGATCGCGGCATGCTGGAAGCGAGCGACGCTGGCGCCGAGCTGACCTTCGAAACGGGCGCGCAGAACAAATGCGTCTTCTCACAGTCGCAGGAGCCGCCGATCGAGCTGACCGCGCGGGATGTGCTGACGATCCAGGTGCACAGCAGGCTGCGCGGCGGCGCGCGGCTGGCGCTGGCGTTCACGGTCGACGGACGCTACTTTGAGTCGCGTCCGGTCTTCATCAAGCCGGGCGCGAACCTCGCCTGCTTCCCCTGCGGCGAGGCCTCCTTCAAGACGGAGGCCGGCGGTTGGGCCTATCGCGACCCCCTGCCGGTGGCGGCCCGGATCGAACGCCTGTCGCTGCTGATCTACTCCCCCGCCCCCGGCAGCGTGCGCCTGTCGCAGCCGCGGGTGATCCGGCAAGACTAAACGCACTGGGCAAACGGATCCAACGGATCCACCCCTTTGCGGCTTTCTTTGGCTGCCGGGTTGTCCTATACTGACGGCATGCCGATCAACAAGCCTGCCGATTTTTCACTGTTGACTCCCGAGCGGGTTCTGGATGCTGTTGAAACGGCATTGGAAATCCGCCTCGACCCCTGGACGCAGCCCCTGCCGAGCTATGTGAACCGGGTGTATGGGCTGCGCGCCGAGGATGGCACGCCGCTGGTAGCCAAGTTCTACCGCCCGAACCGCTGGCCACACGAGGCGCTGCTTGAAGAGCACCGTTTCGTGCGCGAATTGGCCGAAGCGGAAATCCCCGTGGTGGAGCCGATGGAGCTGCGCACGGGGGAAACGTTGGGACACTGCGGCACGATCGGTTTCGCCGTGCTGCCGCGCCGCGGCGGACGTCCCTTCGAAGCCCTCGACACCGCCGCCTGGGAGCGGGTCGGCACCCTGCTCGGACGCATGCATGCCGTCGGCGCCGCCGAGGATGC
>JAAYZJ010000547.1 GCA_012514915.1 Lentisphaerota bacterium
GCCCGCGATCGAGGGGTTGACGCCCGATCTGCCCCTTCACACGTTGTGGAGTCAGGCCGACGCGGCCCGGTTGCGCGCGCAGGCCTGTCCCGGCCGTCATCTCGTCGTGGTGGGCGGCGGCATCCTGGGGCTCGAGGCCGCCCTACGCGCCCGCGAGGCCAACCTGGAGGTCACCATTGTCGAGCGCATGAGCCGCCTGATGCCGCTGCAATTCGGCACGGACGGGTCGACCGTCATCCAGAGCACCCTCGAATCGATCGGGGTGCAGGTGCTGACGGATGCGTGCCTGGTGGCCGTCGGACGGCACGGGGAGGGGGTTCGTCTGACGCTGGCGAACCGCGAGCCACTCCAGGCCGACCTGATGCTGCTCGCGATCGGCGCGCAACCCAACCTGGCCTTGGCCCGGGCGGCCGGCATTGAAACCGACCGGGGAATCTGTGTCGACGGGCGGCTGCGGACGTCGGCGCCCCTTGTCCTGGCGGCCGGCGATGCCGCCCAGATGGGGACGATGCCGCGTTGTTCCGTGCGCAGTGCGACCATCCAGGGGCGTCTGGCGGGGGCCAATGCCGCCGCCGCCGCCGCGGGCACTCCCCTGCAGGAACACGATAACCACGAGTACCCCGTGTTCTTCAAGAGCCGGGAGCTCGAGCTCTACGCCATCGGCAAGACGGTCTCGGACATGCTGACGGAATCGCGGCTGGACGATGGCGCCCAGCCCGGTCGCTATCGGGCGGTGGTGAAGCAGGGGGCGGCGCTGGTCGGGGTGCAAATGATCGGTACCCGCGAGGGTTTCGACGGCTTGGCGAGCCAGTTGGAAATACTCCGCGACGCGTGACGGAGCCACCCCCCGTGGCTCGCGATCGCGAATGCCGCTGACGCCGCGCTTGCCGAACGGGCAGGACTCTGGTAAATTAACGTCCTCTGGGAGCGTCGAAGCCGTGAGCGTGCGTGTTTGATCTTGCTTTCAGCCGGTGGGTCGCTTGATCCTACCGTGCTTCCAGTTGAGGAGTATACAGGTCATGTCAAGAGTTTGTGATATCTGCGGGAAAAAGCCCGCAGCCGGGAAATCGATCATCCGTCACGGACTTGCCAAGAGCAAGGGCGGTATCGGTTTGCATACAACAGGCATCTCGAAGCGCAGGTTCATGCCGAATCTGCAGCGGGTGCGGGTGAAAGTTGGCGGCGGGGCGCGGCGTCAGACCGTCTGCACAGCCTGCATCCGGCAGGGGCTGGTCACGAAGCCCTAATAGGCGTCCGCGCGAGCGTTCGCCTGATTCGGGAGTGTGTATCCAGCACCGGGAATGGATCCGTGCGGCTTCGGCAACCAAGGAGCGGGTATGACGAACAGCGAGAAAGACGACCGGGACGAGGCTGACCAGAACATGGCGGCGGTCGGCGCTGCGCCGGACGACGTGATTGACGACGGCGAGATCAACGACAACGACATTGTCTTCGACTGCCCGAATTGCGGCCATGGACTCGTCATCAACTACCGTGGCGCCGGCCTGATCATCAACTGCGCCGAATGCAACCAGCCCGTCCAGGTGCCCATCCCGGATGGCATGGAACTGGCCGATCTCGACCAGGAGCCCGAGGAACTCCAGAACCAGATCCGCAACCTTCGCCGTGCCCTCTACAAGGCTGAAGAGCGCGGGCGCGAGCTGGAGGATGTCGTCAACAGCTTGAAGGAACGGCGCACCATCCTCGAGAAGGAACGCGTGTCCCAGTTGCACCGCCTGGCTGAAATCCGCGGCGCGTTCGAGCATGTGCAACGCCTCCACGGTGAAATTGGTGCCGTCTGCAGCCGCATCTTCGAGATGATCCAGGTGGAGACGCGCTAACCCGTCGCCATGCTTGGCACGGCTCATGCTGTAATACTGCAGGAATGTGAAAGCGTGTGTTACAAACGGGTCCACCTCCTTCCCGGTAACACAAGTGTAGACGCTGACCACACACAGTTGGTCTACACCCGTTCCTTGCCAGCCATGGCGCAAGCCTTGGCTGGCATTTTTTTTTCCTGATTCCTCACGGTTCGAGGATCAAGCGGATGGCCTCGCCGGCCGCTGCCAGCCCGAAGGCACCCGTCACGCAAACCAGGCTACCCATCGCCCGCGCTTCCCACAGCGGGTGATCCGGCCTGGGCGCGGGCCGGGGGGGCTCCTTCGAATAGACGCAGCGCAACGGCGTTGCGGCATGGATGTAGTCTGTCGCTGCCTGTTTCAGCCCCTTTCTGACCTGTTTGGCCAGCGGGCATCCTGAAATCTCGTTAAGCGTCCCGATCCGGATATGGGTCGGATCGA
>JAAYZJ010000548.1 GCA_012514915.1 Lentisphaerota bacterium
TCGACCTCCTGCTCGGCGACGCCACCAAGGCGCGTCAGGCGCTGGGCTGGACGCCCGAAGTCGATTTCCGCGGCCTGGTCACCATGATGGTCGACGCCGACCTGGCCCGTCTCCGCCGGGACATGCAGGGCTGAGTCCATGCGCGTTCTCGTGACAGGTGCGGCCGGTTTCGTCGGCCGCCATGCCGTGGCCGCCCTGCGCGCCGCAGGACACGACCCCCTCCCCACCGACTGCCGGGCGGATGACGCCGCCGGCATCCGTGCGCTGGACATTTGTTCGCCGCGGGAGGTGGACCAGGCCGTGGCGGCGCTGAAGCCCGATGCCTGCCTGCATCTGGCGGGGGTCGCGTTCGTGCCCGACGCGGCCCGCAACCCCGGTGCCCTCAACGCCATCAACGTCGAGGGGCCGTTGCATGTCGCCCGGGCACTCGTGCGGCATGTACCCCAGGCGCGCCTCCTCTTCGTTTCCAGCGCCCAGGTTTATGGTTACAAGGATCGTCCCGCGCCCATGACCGAGGACGATCCGCTGCGCCCGGGTTCGCCCTATGCGCAGTCCAAGGCGCAGGCGGAGTCGGCCCTCCTTGAACTGGGCGGCCGGCACGGCCTCGATGTGATCATCGCCCGGCCGGGGAATCATACCGGCCCCGGACAGTCGCCCAAGTTTGTCGTCCCCGCGTTCATCCGTTCGATCCGCCTGTACCGCGACGGCCAGCAGCCCGCGATCCCGGTCGGCAACCTCGAAAGCGAACGGGACTTCACCGACGTCCGCGATGTCGTCTCGGCCTACCTGACTCTGCTGGAGCATGGGCGGCCCCGAGGCATCTACAACATTTCCGCGGGGCTTCACCTGAAGATCGGCCAGCTCCTGCAGCGCATCGCGGCGATGGCCGGCGTCGACCCGGTCGCCCAGGTGGATCCGGCGCGCCACCGTCCGACCGACGCCATGCCGGAACTGGACACCTCGCGCCTGCGGGCGCTCGGCTGGACACCGCGCATTCCCTTCGACAAGACGCTGGCCGACCTCTGGGCCGAGGCCGAGCAGGCCGGCTGAGCGCTTGGCACTCGGTTGGTGGCCGGAAGGCGGGTTCATGCGCTTCCTTGGCGCCCCCGGCCACCAACCGCGTACCTGAACGCGTTTTCTCGTGACTTCCGCTTGCCGCGTGCTATGCTACGGTTCATGCGCAATCGAACACGCGTGGAGTATCTGCTAGCCGCCGCCATGCTCGGCGGACTGCTGGCGACCGGCTGCATGCTGGGACGAATCCAGCCGGGGTCCGCTGCCTACGTCCATGTGGCCGCCAACGGCGTGGTGACGTTCTGGGGGGCGCCCGTCGCCCTCGACAAGCTGCCGAAGCGGCTGAAGGAGGCCGGCGTCAAACCCAACACGCTCATTAAAATCGTGCCGCATGGCGAGGTCTCGAACCGGATCCTGCACGGGCTGGCCACGAACCTGGGGCGCAACGGGCTGCCCAAGGTGGTCATCGTGGAGCCGCGTAAGGCCGTCACCATGGTCGATGGCCAGACAGTCGAGGAGGTGGCCGCCGATGAAGATAACCCACAACCGTCCCGGATCCCCTGATGCGTCCATGCGGCCGAGTTGGCTGGGCGTCGGCCCCCTGGCGCTGACGCTGCTGCTCGCGGCGCCCGCCACACTGCTGGCATCGGAGCACGCGCTCCCCGCCGCGCCCCAGGATCCCCTGGCCTCCCTGCTCATTCTGGCGGGCGTGCTGATCGCCGCGGCACACCTGGGCGCGCGCGCCGCCGCCTGGGCCCGCCTGCCCCCGCTCATCGGCGAATTGGCGGCCGGCATGCTCCTGAGCCAAACCCTGCTGGGCCAGTTCCCGCTGCCTGGATTTCCCGCCGGCCTGCAGAGCCTGGCCGCACCGTTCCGCGCCCCCGGCGGCGCCCTTCCCGCGCTCGTCCTGGCGGCGATTCTGGTCCTGCTGTTCCAGGTGGGGCTGGAAACCGACATCCACCTCATCCGCCGCAGTCGTCCGCGCGGCGTCTGGATCGGCCTGGCCGGCAGCGCCGGGATTCTGGCGCTGGGCGCGGCGACGCTTCACCTCTGCGGCAGGCTTCCCGGCGGGACCGTGATTCCGCTGCTCTCGCCCAGCGGACTGATCCTCTGCACGGCGGTCTCGTTCTCGTCTGTCAGCCCGGCGGCGCGCGTGCTCGCCCGCCTGCGGCGGCTGGATTCGCCCGAGGGCCTGGGCATGATGTCGGCGGCCGTCGCCGACCGGCTTGCCGGGATGCTCTGGCTGATCTTCACGGCCGGCGCGCTGGCCTGCTGGCCGTCCAGCCCCGTCGCGAGTGCGCCGGTCTGGGCGATGTGGACGGTCATGCGGGCCATCGGTTTCGCCGTGCCCGTCGGGCTGGCCGGATGGCTGCTCGCCAGGTGGCTCAATCGTCTGCCGCGTGAAACGGACGCCCCTTCGGCCACGGCGACGCTGCTGCTGGCCGTCCTGCTGATGCTGATCGGCAGTACCGGGCATTCGGCGCTCGCTCTGCCGGGCGGAGCCTTTCTCGTCGGACTGGCCCTTGCCCACTCCGACTGGCGGCAGGCGCTGCAGGCTCGCCTGGAGTTCGTCCATCAGGCCTTGGTCCCGGCCTGCTTTGCCTGGCTCGGCATGTGCGTGGATCTGCGGCTGTTTGCCGATCCGGCGTTTCTCCGTCTGGGCGGATGCTTTCTGGCCGCCATCCTGGCCGGCAAGCTGCTGGGCACCCGCCTCCCCGCGTGGGTGGCGGGGTACAACACGCGCGGCTGGCTGCGCATCGCCCTGGGACTCATGCCCCGCGGGGAAGTCGCGCTGTCGGTGGCCATGATCGGGTTGCTGGCCGGCCGACTCTCCGGAACGGCGCTGGCCCTCGTCGTCCTGGTGGTTCTCGCGACGACGCTGCTTGCCGCCCCGCTGTTCGCGCCTCTGTTCGGCGGCGGCAGGCCGGGTGAGCGCATCCCGTTCCCCGAGCCGCCTCCCCGGCAGATGCGGTTCGCGTTCTCGTCGTCCGAATCGACCCGTGCGATGCTGCAGCGCCTGATCGACGTCCTCGAGGCCGAGGGGTTCCGCGCCCAGTTGCTGAACCGGCATGCGGCGATCTACCAGTTGAGCAAGGACCGCACGACATTCAGCCTGCGCCTCGAGGGGGCGGCCTTGATTGTCGACTGCGCCGCAGCCGACCACCCGCTGGTCAACAGCGCCATGCTGGAGGTGCTGGCCGGCATCCAACATCACCTGCAGGAACTGAAACGGCCGCTGGACGCGCTCGACCTGCAGCGCCATGTCGCCGGCGGAGGCCAGCCGGACCGCTCGCCGGACAAAGCCCTCGCCGGCATGTTCTGCGTCAATACCATGCGCCCCAGACTGCTGGCCGACACCAAGGCGGCGGCCATCACCGAGCTGATCGAGCTGCTCGACGACGAGGGACTGATCCATGACCGCCATGCTGCCCTAGGCGCCGTCATCGCACGCGAGGAGGGGATGTCGACCGGTCTGGAGAACGGCATCGCCATACCCCATGCGCGCACCCACGCGGTCGACCGGCTGGTTTGCGCCGTCGGCATGCGGCAGGAGGGGATCGATTTCGGCACACCCGACAACAGCCCGGCCCGCATTATCATTCTGCTGCTCGCCCCGATCGACGCCCCCGCCCCGCAGCTCCAGGCCATCGCGCACCTGAGCCGGATCTTGAACGAGCAGGGACGGGCCGCCCTGCTCGCCTGCGACTCGGCCGAAGACATGCTCGACGTCCTGGCTGGCGGCGGCCCGGCCCGCGCCCGCCGCCGCCACGGCGCCCCGGCCGTCCCGGAGAGCCCGCTCGCCGCGCTGCAATGGCCCAGCGTCGCGCTCGACCTGCAGGGGCGGACGAAGGAG
Organism: Lentisphaerota bacterium; assembly: GCA_012514915.1. Lineage (GTDB taxonomy): Bacteria > Verrucomicrobiota > Kiritimatiellia > RFP12 > JAAYLN01 > JAAYLN01. The sequence continues at coordinate 3,869 of JAAYZJ010000548.1, forward strand.
GCGGTCATCGACCAGTTGCTGGCGTTGTGCGCCCGCAGCGGCGCGGTGACCGACCTGGCCGAGGTCCGCCGGGGCGTGCTCGCCCGCGAAAGCAAGGGAAGCACCGGCATGGAGCACGGCATCGCCCTGCCCCACGCCCGCACCGAGGCCGTCACACGCATGGTCTGCGCGCTGGGAATCAGCCGCGCCGGCGTCGATTTCGACTCGATGGACCGCGAACCCGCCCGCGTCTTCTTCATGGTGCTGATGCCGATGAGCGTCACCGTCGAGTATACACGGCTGACCGGCGCCCTGATGCGCGCCCTCGACGAACCGGGACGCGAGGCGCTGCTGGCGGCCAAGAGCGGGCGCGA
>JAAYZJ010000001.1 GCA_012514915.1 Lentisphaerota bacterium
CGACGCATGCGCCGCCCGCCGAAGCCGAGGCCGACGCCGACGACGCGACGAATGCGCCGCCCGCTGAAGCCGAGGCCGACGCCCCCGAAACGGACCCCGAGCCTGAACCGGAGGCCGAACCCTTGCCGCCTCTGGCGCAACTCGCGCGCGATGTTCATCTGGAAACCCTTCCGCTGCGCCGAGCGGTCCGGCAGGCGCACGAGACCGTCGAGCGGGGCGAGGCTATCTGGCTTGAGCTACAGGCCGGCAGCAACACTACGGAGACCATCCGGGAGGCCGTCGGACGGCTCCAGTCGTTGCAGGCGCCGCTGCAGGCCGCCGCCAACGCGGCGCCCGGCATCGTAGCCGCCACACGGCAGAAACTGGAACGCGTCGCGGACGAGCTTCGTCGGCTGACGGCCGAGCGCGAGCGGGAAGAGGCCGAAGCACGCCGTCTGGCTGCGGCACGGGAGGCGGCCGAGGCCGAGGAGGCGCGACAGAGCGCGGAGCGGGCCGCCGTCCTGGGCGAGATCAACCAGGTGGCCGAAACGGTCACGGCACAGCGCGAGGCCCTGCTGAGGCACGACTACAAGGACGTGCTGCGCGACCTGCGCCGTCTGGAAGCCGACTTGAAACGCGCCGAAGGGAAAGAGGCGTTGCGGCTGGCGGTCAAGCGCGTGACGGGGCTCCAGGACTTGCGCACGTTCCTGATCCGCCGCCTGAACGAGAAACCGTTCAAATCCTTCGACGGCTGGCGGGTCGCGCGGGCGGATGAGCGCACCCTGACGATCCAGGCCACCTCGGGCCGGAAGACCGATGTCGCGTGGGACCATGTCGGCATCCGCCAGATGGCCGAGTTCATCAAATTCTACATCGAGGATGAACAGGAGGCGCGCGCGCTGCTATTGCGCGAGCGCTTCGCCCAGACCCTCAACGCGGCGATCTACTGCGTGACCTTCGGCGACAGCGAGGCGGCCCGCGCCATGGCGGCCACCCTGCTGTCGAAGGCGGTCACGATGATGCCGAGCGAGCGGGATGCCTCGCTGCGCCTGCTCCCCGAGATCACCGTCGAACCCTAGGCCGCGCGACCGCCACGGTCGCACCTTCCGCCCCATGAGCGCCCATCGGAAACCGCCCCGGTCCCATCCGCGTCTGGACGCGCCGCGCCTGCGCGCACTGCGTCTACCGGGCATCGAGGGACTGCCCGGTCTGCCACTCGACAGCGACCCTCCCGAGCGGCGACGGGCGCCCGAGCCATTGAACCAGACGCTGGGGCGCATCCTCGCCCGCCACCACATCCGCCTGGCCGCCTGTCCCGACACCCTGCTCGACGACTGGGCGGAACTGGCGGGGCCCGAGCTGGCTCCGCGCATCCGCCCTGGGAAATGCGAGGACGGCATCCTCTACCTCTACGCCGCCACCAGCGCCGACATCTTCGAAATCCGGCGGTTCAAGCTGCGCCAGATCGAGGCGCGCATCCGGCAGCATCCCCGGTACCGCACGATCCGCCAGGTCCGCCTGCAACTCGCCCCGTCGCGGTGATGATCACATGGAATGGAACGTCCTCCACCTCAAACCGCGCACCGAGAAAAAAGTAGCTGACATCTGCGCGCGGCACAACCTGCCCCACTACCTGCCGCTGCGCCACAGTCTGCGCGTCTACCCCCGCCGCCGCGTGGTGTTCGAGGTGCCGTTGTTTCCCGGCTACCTCTTCGCGGCCTACGACGCCGGCCAGCGCGCGGCGATCTTCCGCGGCAACTACGTTGTCCGCGAGCTCAAGCCCGCGAGCCAGATGCGGCTGCTGAGGCAGCTCGTCCTGGTCCGCCGGCTCCTCCGCGCCGATCCCGCGCTCGAGACGATCGATCCGATCGCCTGCGGTGATCCGGTCCGCATCAAGTCGGGACCTTTCGCGGGATTCACCGGGGTCGTCGTCCGGATCAAGAACAAGCCGGACCGGCGCCTCGTCGTGCTCAACATCGAGCTCGTCGGACGCGCCGTCGCGGCAGAGACCGACGCGCGGTTCGTCGAGCGCGACGCCTGACCGATCCTGACGGTTCCGATCCCGATCGCGATCGCGATCCCGATGCCCCCCCTATTTAATTGTTGCATAGCCATTGTCAAAACTCGACGCACCTGCTAATCTCTTGCCAATGACTATACCGGTCAAACTGCACGGAAGTGTGGATCCAAGCGGCCGGCAATCCGAGCTCGAGTCGCTTGGAACCTGCATCCAGAAATGTCAAACGGGCGATCTGCGCGAGCACATGCGGCTGGCGCGAATCTTCCGCCCCCTGATCCGCACCCTGGCGGAGAAGCGGGCGGGCGGGCCCGACAACGTCAAGGAGATCAACCGGTTCTGCGCGCTTGGCCGCGAGGGGCTGTACGAGGCCATCCTCGAATTCACACCCAAAGTCGGCATTGCTCACTTCCGTGTCTTTGCGCTGGACTACATCGAGAACGCCATGGATAGCCGACCGAAGGGCTTCTGGCAGAAACTCTTCCGCATCCGCTTCGGAAAACGCCGCTGACTCCTCCATCATGCCTGTCGCCACCGCCCCGACCGCTACCTGCGTCATTCCGCAAACTCATCTGACGGACCTGCCTCCCTTCCCCTCGGTGTTCGATCCGGCGCGCCCTGTCGAGGTCGACATCGGCTGCGGCAAGGGACGGTTTCTGCTGGCCCGCGCCGCGGCCAATCCCAATGTGCAATACCTGGGCATCGAACGGCTGCTGTTGCGCGTGCGCAAAATCGACCGGCGCGTGCAGCGCGGCGGTCTGACCAATGTCCATTTGATCCGCCTGGAGGCCGGCTACACGCTCCGCTATTTCCTGCCCAGCCACTCCGTCCGGTGCTTCTACCTCTTTTTCCCCGACCCGTGGCCCAAGCGACGCCATCACAAGCGGCGCCTGTTCGATGCATTGTTCCGCACGCTCGTCTGGAGCCGGCTCGAACCGGGCGGCGAGATCCAGATCGCCACCGACCACCTCGACTACTTTGCCGACATGGAGAAGGCGCTGGCGGCCGATCCGCGTTTCGAGGCCGTCCCCGCGATTGCGCGGACGCGGGAGGAGCAGACCGATTTCGAACTGATCTTCCGCGCGCAGCAGTTGCCCATCGTGGCATGCGGGTTCCGCGCACGCCCGGCTTCCGCGCTGGCCCCGGCACTCCTCGCGCGGCTCGCCGCCGAGGGAGTTCCGGCCCTCCCGCCCCAGCCAGACGAGGGGACGTCGTAGAGGGTTACGCGCTGATTGGCGAGCCCTTAACCCATCGGTGAGCGGCAGGGGGTGCGAAGGAGGAGCATGTTTCCGTGGGCAAGCGGTGGTAAATTTCGGGAGTTCGCCCGGTGGAGCCGGTAGGACCTCTTGTGTAGGCTTTACCGCAGGAGCGCATCGAAGCGGTTAAAGGCTTCCCGCGCGTAGACGCCGTGCCCCCCGGCGAACAACTCCAAATAGAGGTTCGGGTGCCGACGCGCCTCCAGGGCATCGTAGAGGGCCACGCTCTGGCTGTAAGGCACCACGACATCCTGTTTGCCATGATGCAGCATCAGCGACCGGACGCGCATGAACTCCGGCACATGGTGCAGCGGCGAGCGCTCGGCGTAGTCGCGCCGCAAGGCATCGGAATCGCCGGGCGCGCCGCCCATGCAGTGTTCCAGATGCGGCGCGTAGCCGTTGCGCGTCCCGTCGGGGCGAACCAGGCCATGCCAGGCGGCCAGGTCGGTGATCGGACACCAGGCGTCGACATGATACCAACGCTCCGGGGCAAAGGCCGCCGTCAGCAGCGCCATGTGCCCCCCGCCGCTGGCGCCGAAGAGTACGACGCGGGTCGGATCGACAGGAAAGCGGGCCAGCACATGCGCGACCGCGTCGATGATATCCTGCCGCGCCAGCCTTGATCCGCACGCCTGGCGCGCCCGCGGATTGCTTGTGAGATTGCTGCCGCGGAACTCGGGAACCAACATGGCCCAGCCGCGGTCGCGGCAGAGCGGCATGTGCTTCTCGTGGCTGAAGCGGTCATGGCTCCATTCGTGCAACGCCACGATCAACGGCACGGGAGACACGCCGTTGGCGGGCAGCAGGAAAAGGGATTGTTCAAGGGAACCATCGAGCGTCGACGGAACACCGATTTCGAGCACATCTTCTTTCATGACTCGTGACGGAACGATTCGGGCGGCCGGACAGGGGCCAAGGGTTAAATGTTTTCAGCATAGCATGATTGCGAACGGAAGAAAGTCGTAATCGGTTATCGTAATCGGTTATTGTGAAGATGAACCACATGACGTGTATGACCGGGATGCGCAGCAGGGGGTGCGCCTTAACCCAGACTTCTTGTCTGGGACCTACCAGGCGCAGGCGGCGTTCCAGTCCGTTGGCTGTCATTCCGAGGTGCGTTCTTGCATTCAGTGGCCACCCAAGATATCATGTAATCATGATCTTGGCACAGATCACAGCCCCGATTGGGGATCTGCTGGAAACCACTGTTGGTAGACTCCCCTCTGCCAGCGGAAGTCCGTAAGCGGGTACTGCAGGTGTTTATGTCAGACTTATGTCAGACAGGGATGCCATGATTTTGTGTCTTTCTTCAGTGTTTTGCAGAATTTGCTGCGTGTAACCATTTGATGAGACGCATTTAACGCCAGAGTTAACGGGTTTTCTGAACCGCCGAGAACTTTTTGTAATCAGCAGGTCGTCGGTTCGACCCCGACTGCTGGCTCCATGAACTAGCCGCATGATCAAACACCGCACCGCGTGGATCATCTTTCTGCTGCTGACCGCCTTGCTGGGCTTCCTGATGGTCTGGCCGCTGGTCGAGGTCATCGGCGGCGGCTGCCGCGTCAACGGCACGTTCACCCTGCACTACATCGGCGGCGTCTTCCGCAACCCGGTCTATGCCGAGGGACTGCTCAACAGCCTGGGGATCGCGGTCGGCACCACCCTGCTCGCCTCGCTGATCGCCATGCCGCTGGCCTGGCTAGCCTACCGCTACCGCTTTCCGGGCCATGGCCTTTTCGGCGCCATGATTCTCGTGCCGCTGATCCTGCCCCCGTTTGTCGGCGCCATCGGCATCATGCAGATGCTGGGGCCGTATGGAGCGCTCAACGCCCTGCTGGGCCTGGGGCCGGTCGACTGGCTCGGGCGCTCGCGCTACCTCGGCGTCGTGCTGATCCAGGCCCTGGCACTCTACCCCATCCTCTACCTTAACGTCAGCGCCGCCCTGGCCAACATCGACCCCGCCATGGAGGAGGCCGCCGCCAACCTGGGCGGGCGCGGTCCCGGCAACTTCCGACGGATCACGCTGCCGCTGATCATGCCGGGACTGTTCGCCGGCGGCACGCTCGTGTTCATCGCAAGCTTCACGGAGCTCGGCACGCCGCTGATGCTGAACTACACGCGGTGCGCGGCGGTGCAGATCTACGACGAGATCAAGGAGATCAGCGCCAGCCCCTTTCCGTACGCCCTCGTGACGGTCGTCCTCGGCTTCAGCGTCCTGCTCTACCTGCTGATGCGCCTCCTGTTCGGCGGCCGCGCCCACGCCATGCAGGGCAAGGCCGCGGTCGCTCCGGTCGCGCGGCGCCTCCGCGGCTGGCGTGGCCTCCTCGCCATGCTCCCCTTCGCCGCGGTCACCCTGTTCGCGCTTGCGCCGCACCTCGGCGTGGTGCTGACGAGCGTCAGCGCCCCGAACGGCTGGTACCGCACGGTGCTGCCCACCGTCTTCACGGGGCAGCATGTCGTCGACGCCGTCGGCCACGACATGACGCTCAACGCGATCCGCAACAGCCTGCTGTTCTCGTCGCTCGCCGTCGCGCTCAACATCGTCCTGGGCCTGGGGGTGGCCTGGGTGGTGGTCCGCTCGACGCTGCGCCTGCGCGGCGTGCTCGACGCCCTCGCCATGGTGCCGCTGGCGGTGCCGGGTCTGGTCATGGCGTTCGGCTATCTGGCGGTCGGCAACTGGCTGGGCAACCGCGAGTGGATCCGCGGCCATCCGGCCCTGGTGCACCTGCTCGACGTGCGTGTCAACCCGACGCTGTTCCTGGTGGTGGCCTACGCCGTGCGGCGCCTGCCCTACATGGTCCGCGCCGCGGTGGCGGGGTTGCAGCAGACGTCGGTCACCCTGGAGGAGGCGGCCGCCAACCTCGGCGCCTCGCCGGCGCGCGTGCTGGGGCGGGTGACCGTTCCGCTGATCGCGGCCAACCTGATCGCCGGCGTACTGCTGGCGTTCTCCTTTAGCATGCTGGAGGTTTCCGATAGCCTGATCCTGGCGCAGAAGATCGAGTTCTACCCGATCACCAAGACGATCTTCGAGCTCTTCCAGCTCATCGGCGTGGGGCGCCATCTCGCGGCGGCGCTCGGCATGTGGGCCATGGGCTTCCTGGCGGTGACGATCGTCGGCAGCAGCCTGCTGCTGGGACGGAAGCTCGGCGCCTTGTTCCGCGCCTGAGCGCCGCATCCGGATGTGATGCGACGTCCTTTCGTGTGTTTGCAGCACAAGGCCCGCAGATGCTGACACGAATGATGTTGAAAGGATCGGCCAATAGGCCTACCTGATCCGCATGCCCAATCTCTGAACATGTGCACGGGAGCATCCGAATGAAGTTTGACAAACTGGCGATCCATGGCGGCCGGCCGGCCGTGACCGACACCCTCAAGCGTTCCCTGAAGCCCTGGCCCCAGCCATGCCCGCGGACGGCTGAACGGCTGAAGCAGGTCTATCTGAGCGGCAAGTGGTCGTTCAACGGCGCCTGCGAGCAGGAGTTCTGCCGCAAGTTCGCCGATTACTGCGGCGCGCGGCACGGGGTCTTCATGGTCAACGGTACCGTCACGCTCGAGAGCGCCCTGCACGCTCTCGGTGTCAAGGCCGGGGACGAGGTGATTGTACCGGGCAACACCTGGATCGCGACGGCCATGGCGGCGGCCTATCTGGGGGCCAAACCGGTCTTTGTCGATGTCGAGCCCGACACGCTCTGCCTGGATCCCGCCCAAGTCCGCCGGGCGATCACGCGCAAGACGAAGGCGGTCATTCCCGTTCATCTTTTCGGCTCGATGGCCGACATGGACCGCTTGATGAAGATTTCTCGCGAGACCGGCATTCCCCTCGTCGAGGATTGCGCCCATGCCCAGGGCGGTTTCTGGAACGGCAAGGGGCTGGGGACGATCGGCAGCATCGGCTCGTTCAGTTTCCAGCAGTCCAAGACGCTCGCTTCCGGCGAGGGCGGCATCTGCCTGACGCAGGACGACGAACTGGCCGACAAGCTCTTCCGCATCAAGCATATCGGCTATGGCGCGGGCCAGAAGCAGGGCGAGGCGGCCACGGGTCCGTCGTCGGGGCTCATCTGCCACAACTACCGCGGGCTCGAATTCAACGCCCTGATTCTGACCGAGTCGCTCAAGCGGCTCAAGGCCCAGACGGCGCAGCGCGATGCCAACGCGCGCTACTTCGCCGAGCTGATCCAGGATGTCCCCGGCATCACCGTGCAGGCGCGCGGACGACGCGCCGACATGCAGGGATACTACAACTTCGTCATGCTGCTCGATCCCCGGGCGCTGAAGAAAGGGAACTCGATCAAGGAGATCCGCGAGGCGCTGGCCGCCGAGGGGATGCCCTGCGGACGCGGCTACGGCCCGGTCTACCGCCACCTGCTGTGGAACCTGCCCGCCAGTGCCTACCGCATCCACAGCCGCGCGGTCGTCGAGGACTCCACCGATAACCGCATGCTGACGCTGATGCACACCTGGCTCCTGGCCGGCAAGCCGATGATGAAGGCCATGGCCGGAGCCGTCGGCAAGGTCATGAAGGCCTACGCGAAATGAGCGGGTTGCAGGCTGGATTTTTCGAGGTCGACATCACGCCGCGTGTCGGTGTCGGTCTGTGCGGGTTCGGCCCGTTTCTCAACCGGATGTCGATCGCCGTGCGCGATCCGCTGAAGGCGCGCGCGGCGGCGTTTGAACTGCATGGACAGAAGGTCGTGATCGTCAGCTGCGACCTGATCGGACTGACACGCGAAATCGTTGAGGTTGTCAAGCAAAGCGTCGGCGAGCACGCGGGTTTGAATCCCGACCAGGTCATGCTGCACTGCACGCACGCGCATAGCGGACCGAACACGGGCGGTTATGTCGGCTGGGGCACGATCGACGAGCCCTACCTGGCGATTCTGCCCGGGCGCATCGCGCAAGCCTGCTACGGCGCGCTCGACAGACTGCATCCGGCGACGTTCGCGCACGCGGTGCAGCCCTGCGAAGGCATCGGTCTAAACCGCGAGCAGGACCGGGATGCGCCGCCGCTGGATCAGTGCCTGCGCGACGACTGGCGGCCTGCCAAGCCGGAACTGACCGACACACACTGCCATGTGCTGGCGCTGCGCGACGCCGCCAGCGGGGCGCTGGACGGCTGGATGTCCTACTTCGGCTGCCATCCCGTCGTCTGCTGCGCCTCCACGCGGTATCTGCACGGCGATTTCGCCGGCGTGGCGACCAACCTGCTGGAGCGGGAAAATCCAGGTGCGGTCGGGCTGTTCCTCCAGGGCGCGCAGGGCGATGTCAACAGTTGCGTCGTACACAAGCCCGAGCAGGAGTCGCTGCTGGCGCTGGATGTCGTGGCGGCGCGCTTCGCCAACGCGGTGCGCGCCGGCCTGCGCGCGGCCGCTCCGCAGACGGTCGACACGCTGCGCTGCGCCGGCTTCCTGCAGCCCTTCGCGTCGCGCCTGCTCGAACCGGAGCGGCTGCGCGCGATGATCGCCGAGCAGGAAGCCATCGTCCACGCGCCCGGCGCCGCGGATGGCGACCGCGCGGTCCGCATGGCCGTGGTGCTGCTCTGCACACTGCGCGATCTGGCGGCGCGGCTGGAGCGCGGCGAGGATTTGGCCACGCAAACCGGCGAGATCCAGGGTATCAGGCTGGGACCGGTCGCTCTGCTGGGCGCGCCGTTCGAGGTCATGCAGGCGATCAAGAACGAGGTCGCGGCGGCCGCCCAATCGCCGATCCCGCTGGTCATGGGGCTGACGAACGGGTCGATGGGCTACGCGCCCGACCGGGCCGTCGCCGCGCGCGGCGGCTACGCGGCCGACACCGGGCCAATCATCAACGGCCGCATGCCCTTCCTGCGAATCCATGACGAACTGGTCGCCGCACTACTGGAGGCCGACCGGCGGCTACAGACCTAAGCTATTCGGGCTCGGCGGCGCCCTCCAGCACCAGGCCGCGCGTGGACGGAAACCGTTCGTACCAGCGTTCGAGAGCGTCGCGCAGGTGCTTGGCATAGCGGAAATGCGCGCCCGTCCCCGTCCGCAATTCGGCCTCGTAGATGAACTTGTCGGCCGTGGTGAGATGTTCAAAGGCATACTGGGTGCCCAGCAGGGTCCAGTAGACGTAGGTGGCATCGGCCGCCGCCAGCCCGTCGTGCGCCTGCCGCGAGATACTGCGGCCAAACCGCTGGGCCTCGCGGACGGCCTCGAACGGCGCCTGCGCGGCGTCGGGCGCGTCCGGCGACGGCAGTTGGTCGGCCGCCGCGTAGAAGCCGAGTGGCCGCGGCGGGCACATCTTCGTACCGGTCCGGTGGCGGTTGAGATCGCGGATGTCTCCGAAGGCGACAGCCGCCCACGCGACGCGGACGGCTGTTCGCCGCAGCGGCGCCCCGATCCAGGCATAGCGGTTGTCGTGGTGGCCCAGCGCATCCGCGAAGCCCCGGCCATCCTCGCCGGGCGGCGGCATCACCTCGAGCGTGGCGGTGTCGGGATGCGCCGGATCGTCCGTCCCGTCGCACAGACAGGGCGGCAGGCCCATGCGGGCCGACGTGGCGAGCTGGTCGAACTCGTCGGCCAGCCCGCGTGAGATCGACGCTTTCGCCGCGGCATGCCGCAGCAGACGCGGCGCGCCGTATGCCAGCTCCGTGCGGATCGCCGCACCGAGCGCGCGCGCCTCCGGCAGCGGACAGGAGCACAGATGCTGGCAGAGTGCCGCCCAGGCCCGCGCCGACATGACCAGCATGAGATTGGTCGCGGCCGCGGCGGGCAGCAGGTAGCGCGCCCGGTCAAAAGCGAAGTTGCGCTGCATCCGCAGCACCTGCCGCCGGGCCTTCGGCGAGTCGTCGGCCAGCAGGTCTGCCGGGAGACGCACCCGTTCGGGCGACGCCTCGGCCAAAGCCTGCCACCCCGCCTCGAGCCGGGTATAGCGCTCGTAGGCGGCGAGCATGGCGTCGCGCCAGGCGGCCTGCCTGGCTGCGGGGATCCCCAGCAACGCGGGGTCGACAAGCCCCTCGGGAGCCAGCCGGATATAGCGCGTCGAACTCTCCTGGCCCCCCGCCTGCGGCGACCATGCCCAGACCAGGTAGGCCAGCCAGATGGAGACGCTGTCGATGAACATGGCGACTGGCGCCATGTCGGCGATCGACTGGTGCCCGTAGTCGATCATGCGGAAGATCGCGTCGACCGAGGCATCGAGACGCCCGGGGTCGATCTTCGCCAGGATGGCATCCAGTCCCTCGTTGTTGCGGGAATAACGGGCACCGGTGGCCGCCAGCAGCTCGGGAGTCAGCGCCGGCCGGCCCGCCTCGCGGGCGGCATCGGTCGGGCAGAGGGAGACGAAGGTGACGTGCATGTGGGTCGATCCTGGCTATTGACGAGGAGGCAGTATAGCATATCTGCGTTTGCCAGTCACGGGTGCGTTGGCGGTGCGTTGGCGGTATGTGCGCCCAGTATGTGCGCCTGGTCTGTGCGCTGGCGGTAAGACGGGGTATCGGCTACAATGCCGCCATGCTCATGCGCTGCCGCCAGTTCCTTCTTGCGTGCCTGTTGATCGACGTCCTGATGCTGCCGGCGGCGGCTGACGCAGCCCGGCCCGCCCTCCCCGCCGCGTCGCCGCGGATCCACGCGCTACCCCTGGCCGACTCCAGCGTGCCGGTCGACCTCCGCCTGGCCATCGTCACGCACGACTGGGACACGGTCACCTATCTCGACGAGCTTCCGGGACTGCAGACGCTCCGCGACGGCGCGTCCATCCGCTGGTCGATCAACACACCCCCCACCCCGTCGACCGCCCCGGGCCGCCTGGAACAGCGGGTGGAACGCGTCGGCGACGACCTGATCGTCGACATCACGCTGCCGCCTCCCGGTGCCCATCCCCCGCCGGCATCTACCTGATCCTCTCGGTCCAGGCGTCGGCGTTTGCCGGTGGCAGCTTCCGGCTGGACGAGCTGTCCGGTGACCTGCCGCTGGTGCCGGCGTCCACCCCCCACCTGCGCATGCGCGAAGCCACACAATGCACCCTGTGGTCGCCCGGCCATACCACGGGCGTGGCCGTCAGTAGCGCCGAACCGATCCGCCTGCTGGTGCAGGACGGGCGCCGCTGGGGCCCCGAGTTCTCGGTGCTGGCCACGCTGGCGGAAGGGGAGGAACCAGGCGCGCCACCCGTCACGCGGCGCCTGGTGCTTTCGGCGCTGGGGCGGCCGGAGCAGCGCCGCGCCGCCTCGCTCCTGCTGTCCCCCGACCGCCGAGAGGGTCGCTTCGAGGGGTTCGGCGGCAATTTCGCCTTCGGGCTCGATGACGGCGTCGCCGACACCGTCCGCCGCCAGCTCCGTCCCCCCGTGGCCCGCATCCGCATGCACCTCGATGACCTTCATGCCCCTCCCGCCGGCGGTGGCGATCTGCACGCCGCCTGGCTGCGCATGCTTCTGGCGGCCGACCGCCCCTGGACCGAGCTATGGCAGAACCTGACGCTCGCCGCCGACCTCCACCGGCAGCGATCCCGCCTGCAGATCAGTACCTGGCGCGTGCCCGCCTGGCTCCTCGACGCTCCCATCCAGCACGACCAGAACGTGATTCCGCGCCGGCATTATGCCGCTTTCGCCGGCATGGTCGCCGCCTACCTCGACTTCCTGCGCCAGTCTCGCGGCGTGATTCCAGAGACCTTCTCCTTCAACGAACCCGACTGGGGGGCCAATGTCATCTTCACACCCGAGGAGTACCGCGACGCGCTGCTTGCGGTAACCGAGGCGTTCCATCGGCACGGAATCTCCACGCGCCTGATGCTCGGCGAGCTGGCCTCGGCGCGCGACGGCACCCCGTATCTAACCCCCGCCCTGACCAACCAGACGCTGCTGAGCCAGGCGGCCGGCATATCCTTCCACGCCTGGGGCGGGGCGGCCGCGGCCGACTACACCGCCTGGCGCCGTCGCGCCGTCGCCCTCGGCCTGCCGCTGTTCGTCGGCGAAATCGGCGCCGATCCCAACTGGCGCACCGTCGCGCTGAACGGCTACGACTACGCCCTGCGGGAACTCGCGCTCTACCACGACGTCCTACTCCATGCGCGCCCCGCCAGCGTGCTCTACTGGGAATACGGCTCCAGTTATTCCCTGCTCCCGCCCCGTCCGCGCGGCGGCTGGACGGTCGCGAGCGAACGGCTCTCCTTCCAGCGCCAGTGGACAGCTCTTACGCCTCCCGGCGCCGACTACGTGGCCGTCCAGACAACGGCCGACACCCTGCGCCCCGTCGCCTTCACGTTCGACCGTCAGGGAGAACGCCACATCACACTGCACATCGCCAACCTGGGCGCCCCCACCGCGCTGGCCATCGCCGGCCTGCCCGAAGGCATCGACCGTCTCCACCGCTGGCTCACCGCCCGCGGAGCGTTCAGCCGCCGGGAGGCCGATCTGAGCCTCGCGGGCGGCGCCGGCCGTCTGGAGCTGCCGGCCGAATCCCTCACCACCCTGACCACCCTGGCCGACAATCCCTGAACAGGAGCACACCATGACACACGAGTTTGGGCCGATCAACATCCTCGAGGCCGGCGCGAAGGGCGACGGCGTCACCGACGACACCGACGCCATCCAGGAGGCCATCAACCGGGTGTGCGCCCGGGGAGGCGGCAAACTGTTCTTCCCCTTCACACCGCGCGGCTACCGCATCGCCCGGCCCGCGTGCGAGGAGATCGACGGGCACCGCTGCCGGGGCCAGCTCTACATTCCCTTCCGTACCGACCTGCGCGCGAACATCCAGTTCGAGGGCGAGATGCCCTGCAAGCTGCTCTACAGCTACATGGTGCGTCGCCAGAACAATCCCGCCCTGCCCAACACCCACTTCGACCGCCCCAACGTCAACACCTTCCTCTTCTCCGACTGGGAAGCTCCCGAGGAACACGACCCCGAGGCGCGGCCGTGGTCCCTGCTCGCGGCGCTCGAGGGCGACATCGCCAAGGGGCGGTTCGGCGTCGCCAACGTGTCGATCAGTAACCTCGAGTTCCAGAGCCGTCTGGATCCGGACAAGCTCTACCCGACCGCCAGCGCCGTCAACCTGCAGAACGCCTCGCGGGCGAACATCAGCGACTCGCAATTCTGTCTCGATCGCAACATCGGCGACGCCGACCTGGGCCGCTGGCTGCAGCCCAACCCGTGCCACACCGCGGCCCTCATCATGTCCGGCGACCAGAACGACGACAACGTCCTGCACAATGTCGCGGCGCAGGGGCACCGCTACGGCTTCGTGCTGGGCGAGCATGTCGTGGCGGACTACCTGTACGTCCACAACTCCGAGCAGGCACTGATTTTCCACGACAGCTCACACCTGAGCCAGATCAACCACGTTGTCGCGCAGCACAACCAGAAGATCGTCAACACGACCGAAAACAACCTGTTCGGCATGCGCCCCGGACCATGCCATGTCGAGATCGCCGGCATCGACTTCGAGGCCGGCGGCCCCGGCCATGTGCCCGAAGTCAGCAACATGACACACGGCGTGTGGGACCCCGGCAACCGCCTGTTCGGCCGCCTGGGCTATCATTGCGGCTGCCCCTGCGGCCTCGATTTCTTCCCGAAACAAGGGGGTGCGAACATGACCTGCCATCGCCTGTGACCCTATCTCGCGCCTGCAATTCGGCATTGTCCCCGCGCGTGCGATTATTGTAAGCTAACGCGAAAAGGAACACGCCGATGATTCACCTTGTCGTCACCATGCAGATCAAGCCGGGATGCCGCCAGGCGTTTCTCGACCTGTTCAACCGCAACCGCCCGAATGTCCTTGCCGAAGAGGGGTGCATCCAGTACCAGTTGTGCACCGACCTCGCCGGCGGCCCGCTCGCGCCGGATCCCGACTGCTTCACGCTGCTCGAACAATGGACGAGCGAGGCCCATCTCCAGGCCCATCTGGCCAGCGCCCACATGAAGGCCTTCGCGCGGGAAGCGGCACCGCTGCGCGCCGCGTCGACCCTCCGCAAGCTGCAGCCATGCTGAGGGCGGCGCCCGCCGCGAGGAATCCCGCCGCCATGGATGACCCAACCCCCGTGACCACCGGCCGCGCCCGTCGTTTCTTCCGCGCCATCGACTGGTGCGCCTTCTGGACCGCGACCCTGGTCTCGTTCGCCGTCTATTTCTTGACGCTCGGCCCCTCGGTCACGCTGGAGGACTCGGGCGAGCTGGCCGTGGCGGGCGACTATCTCGGCGTGCCCCATCCGCCGGGATATCCGATCTGGACCATGCTGGCCTGGCTGTTCGCGCGGGCCTTCAGCTTCGTCACCTTCCGCGGGCAGCCCACACCCGCCTGGAGCATCGCCCTCTCCTCGGCCTGCTTCGGCGCGCTGGCCGCCGGCTGCACAGCCATGCTGATCACGCGGTCGGCCTCGGACATGTTGCGCGACACCCGCACCACGCTGCACAAGATCCACGGCCGGCTCGAGGACACGCTCTGCTGGGCGGGGGGCGTGGCGGGGAGCCTGGTGTTCGCCTTCAGTCCCGTGATGTGGTCGCAGGCGACGATCGTCGAAGTCTACGCGCTCGGGGCGTTCTTCCTGATGCTGGTGATGCTGCTCACCTACCGCTGGATGCGCCAGCCCAGCGAGAAGTTGCTGTGGCTGACGGCCTTTGTCTTCGGTCTGGGGCTGACGAACTACCAGGTGCTGCTGCTGGCCGCCCTGCCGCTGGTCGTGGTGATCTTCCTGCGCAACATCGCCCTCTTCCGCGACTTCATCCTGGCCTGCATCCCGTTCCTGCTGACGGCCCTCGTCCTCAAGCTCGGCGCGATGAACCCCGAGCCTGGCTTCGGCAAGCACCCCCCGCTCCTTGGCGAGATGCTGCTGCCCCATGCGGGCCTCTGCCTGGCTGGTGGGGTGCTCTTCGTGCTCACACTGGCCGCGGCGTGCTTCTGGCCCCGTCTGCAGCCGCGGTTCGCCTCGCCCGTCACCTACCGCCGGGCCGGTCTCGCGGGACTGGGCGGCGCCTTCGCGACTGCCTGCCTGCTGCTCGTCTTCGCCCAGGCGTTCGGCGTCAAGGCAACCGTCTCCAGCCCGCTGTCGGCGCCGCTCGTCAAGCCGTCGATCTATCTGGCGATGGCGGTGCTGGCCCTGGCGGCGACCGGATTCGCGGCACTTGGCGCCCGGTTCAACAACGGCCGCTGGGACGACCCGCTCAAGTGGGGACCCGTCGTCGCCGCCGGTCTCGCCGCCGTCGTCGTCCTGGGGATCGCGGGGAGCATCGGCGTGGCGCCCTCGCCCCCGCCGCAGGAGGGCCACGACTTGTTCCGCTGGGCCCCCTACCTGGGGTTGGTTGTCGCGGCGCTCGCGCTGCTGGTCGCGCTCAGTCTGACCACGCCGAACGGCATCTTTTTCGCCATGCCGGTCGTGGTCATCCTAGCGGCGTTGTTCGGACTGCTGCGTCAGGGCGCGCTGCTCGGGCTGACCCATCCCACCACTTGGTGGTTCTGGACGCCCGTGGCGTTGAACTTCGTTTTCCTCGGTCTGGCGTGGCTCGGGCTGCCCAACGGACGCAACGTCGTCATGACCGTGCTCGGCGCCGAACTGGGTGTCTCGTTCTACATCTACATGCCGATCGTCTCCGACTTGCGCAATCCGCCCATGAACTGGGGCTACCCGCGGACATGGGAGGGCTTCAAGCATGCCATCACCCGCGGCCAGTACGAGAAGATCACGCCGACGGATCTCTTCGCGCCCCGCTTCCTGCAGCAACTTGGCGGCTATTTCACCGACCTGCGCGTCCAATTCACGTTGCTGCTGGCCCCGCTCGGCTTCCTGCCGTTCACCGCCTGGCAGCCGGCCCGGCGGCCGCAGCCCGGCCCCGCCGCCCGCCGCCTGCTGACGGCGGCCGTCGCCGCGCTGGCCGCCGCCTGCCTGCTGTGGAGCATCAACCACTGGCAGGCGGGGCTCGACGCCATTCCGAGGGGATTGGCCAGCGTGCTCAAGGGACTGGCCGGCCTGCTGCTGCTGGCCGCGGTGGCCCTGGCGCTGGCGGGCAACGTCCGCCCGCTGCACCTTTCGATTGTCCTGTTCGTCCTGACTGCCGGTTTCGTCCTGCTCGGCAACATCCGCGCGATCGAGCGGGTGTTTGACGCCGCGCGCATCGACAAGCTCCTTCTGGCGGGCATCCTGCTCAGCGGCGGGCTGGGCGGGCTGCTGCTGCTGCTGAACCAGTTCGAGCGGGTGCTGCAGCGCACGGTTCAATCGACCGACCGGTCCGAGCGTCTGACCGTCGGGCTGACGCTCGCCGGCGGTTCGGTCGTCGCGCTGGCGTTTCTGTTCAAGGCACTCCAAGCCACCCTGTTGTTCCAGCAGGCGCGGCTGTCGGGCATGACGGCGGCGCAGATCATCGAGCGATGGAGTCTCCTGACCCGCTCCATTCCCGCGGGCATCTCTTTCCTGGCGGCGCTGCTGGCCATCCTGCTGATGGCCGGCGCCGTGCTGCTGCACCGACACCTGCGCCGGCGGGAACAGGTGGACTACGCACTCGACGAGGTCTCCCAGCAGTGGCTGATCGCCACCGTCGCGGCCTTCCTGGTCATGAGCGTGCTCCTGATCGTGCTGGCCAATCCAAAGGGCGACCTGCAGGACACGTTCATCCAGAAGGTCAAGTTCATCTCGTCGCACGGGCTGTATGCCCTGTGGATCGGCTACGGCCTGATTTTCGTGCTGGCGGCGGTGGACATGCTGCTGGCGGAATGGGGGCGACGTCGGACAGAGGCTCCGCCCGCCGCCGGCGGCGCCGTGCAGCCGCGCCGCGCCGCCCGTCTGGTGCAGACGGGCGCCGTGGTTCTCACCCTCGCCCTGCCGCTGATCCCCATCCACCAGAACTACACGAACGAGCGGCTCGTGTTCGAACTCGGCGGCGCCGAGCAGAACGGGCACGACTACGGCTGGCAGTTCGGCAACTACCAGTTGCGCGGCGCCGAAGCCATCCTCGAGGAACTCGACGCCGACGAGGAACCCCTGCCCAATCCGACCTATCCACCGGCCATGGGACCCAACGCCGTCTTTTTCGGCGGCACCGATCCGGGGCGCTTTGTCCCGACCTACATGATCTACTCGGCCCATGTGCGCGAGGATGTCTTCCTGATCACCCAGAACGCGCTCGCCGACAACACCTACATGAGCGTTATGCGGGATCTCTACGGCAACCAAATCTGGATTCCGACGCCCGACGAGAGCGCCTCGGCCTTCCAGATCTATGTCGAGGAGGTCCAGAGCGGCAAACGGCCAAAGAACGCCGAGCTCGTTATCGAGAACGGCCGCGTCCAGGTGAGCGGCGCGCTCGGGGTGATGGAGATCAACGGTATCCTCTGCGAGATGATCTTCAACTACAACAAGGCACGGCACCCGTTCTACATCGAGGAGAGCTACGTCATTCCCTGGATGTATCCCTTCCTGACGCCGCACGGGCTGATCATGAAGATCAACAGCGAGCACACGCCGCTGACGCCCGACGTCGTGCGGAACGACCTGGATTTCTGGGACTGGTACGTGCGGCGCCACACCCGCCAGGCGCGCTACCTGCGCGATGTCGTCGCCCGCAAGTCGTTCTCGAAGCTGCGCAGCGCGATCGCGGGGCTCTACAGCGCGCGCGGCATGCTGCGCGAGGCAGAGCAGGCCTACCAGGAAGCGCGGATGCTCTATTTCGTGAGCCCCGAGGCCAACTTCCGCCTGATCCAGGACGTCCTACTGCGGCAGCAGCGCTACGACGAGGCCCTCGACATCATCGACCTGTTCATCCAGCACGACCCGAACAACGACCGGGGGCCCGGCTTCCGCCAGTTCGTGGTCGACATCCGCGACAAGCAGAGCCGCATTGCCGAGCTGCTGGCCCGAACCGTTCCCGGCCAGCCTCCCGACATCGCCGTCGCCATGGAGCTGGCCGGCCTCTACCGCGACATGGGGAACACCGATGCCGCCGCGCGCCTGCTGCTCCCCTGCCTGAACGACTCCCGGCTGACGGTGCGCGAGGCGTACGAGCTCGGCATCATGCTGGACGCGCTCAAGTCGCATGCCGGGGCCGTCCGGGCCATGGACATCGTCATGGACAACATTCCCGACAACGCGCCCGCCGACCTCTTCCTGAATCTGGCCCGCGTCTACGCCAACGCGCAGGAGGCCAAGCGGATGATCAAGCCGCTCACGCGCTATCTGGGGCAGCGCCCGGACGACTGGCAGGCCTGGACCGACCTGGCGACGCTCCACCTGATGGAGCAGGATCTTCCGCAGGCGCGGCAGGCGCTGCGCCAGGCGATCGAGCGGGGACGCGAACAGGCGTTGTCGGTCATCGAGAGCAACCCGCAACTAAGGCAGCTTGCCATCCCCATGCTGCAGCAGGGGCAGATTCCGGCATCCCCCCGGGCGGGCGGCGGGCTGGACCTCCCGTTCCACTAGGCTGGCCACGATGTACTCCTCCGAACTAACCGTCCTCGCCCTGGCCGCCACGCCGTTCGTCGCCCTTTTCGGCGCGTGCATCGGCAGTTTCCTCAACGTCTGCATCTACCGCATTCCGAACGGGATCTCCGTCGTCCATCCCCGGTCGCGCTGTGGCGCCTGCGGGCAAG
>JAAYZJ010000068.1 GCA_012514915.1 Lentisphaerota bacterium
CGGACGAACTACAACCTCGAGAAGGAGTTCCACGGTTCAACCTACTGGCAGCCGCAGAATTGCTCGACCTACGCCTTCACCAATCCCAATCTGCTGGAGAATCTGCGGCGGCACAATGTCCTGAACCCCCTGCTGACCCGCTCCGCCACCGTCTCCGAAGCGCCCTTCAAGCGCCAGATCGAGGCTTTGCAGGCGGCCGGCCTGTCGACCCGCCCGCTGTTCGGCATGGCCCCCAGCGCCAACCAGTTGGTGCGCGGGGAGACGCCCACCTTCCAGGAGCAGGCGGCCCTGGACGCCCACCGGGCCGAAATCCGCCGGGCGGTCAAGCTTGCCAGGGATCTCCTCGGCCATGCCGAGATCTACAGCTACGGCATCGACGAAGCGGGGCCCGAAACGGTCCGTCAGGAACAGTCGGCCTGGAAAATCAACCACGAGGAGGGGGCCAAGGTCATGGTGACCACCTACCCGCGCGGCCGGCTGCTCTACGCCCTCGACTACATCATTATCCCGGGGGCGCCCGGTCCGTCGCCGAACCCCTGGCGGCGGCAGGAGGTTGAGCGGTTCCACGAGATGAACCCTGCGTCGCTTGCGGCCTGGTACGCCGATCCGCACAGCGGCCCGGAGAATCCCGACTATTTCCGGCGCGTCTACGGACTGCTGCCCTACAAGTCGAACTACGACAACATCTCGAACTACGTTTGGTACCGCAACAACTGGAACGACTTCGCCGTCATGTACGAGCCCCAGCTACGCGGCCTGATGATGGTCTATCCCACCCGCGACAACGTGCTCGACACACTCGCCTGGGAGGGGGTGCGCGAGGGGCTGGACGACATCCGCTACGCCACCAAGCTCAAGCTCGCCGCCACGGAGGCGCTTGCCAGCCACGACGCCGACGTCAAGCTGCTGGGCCGCAAGGCGCTCGGCATGCTCGCCTTCTTCGACGAAAGCCGGGACGACATGGATCAGTTCCGCCAGGAGGCGATCCACTTCATCCTCAAGCTGGAACGCGCCCTGAAAGGAGCCAAGTGATGAAAGCCTTCTGCTGTGTGCTTGCCGTGTGCCTGGGAACCTCCCTGCACGCCCTGACGCCCGAGGCGTTCGGCCAGCGTCTTGCCGAAATCGTCCGCTCGGAGAACACGCGGACACCGGACGGCGCCATCGGCGGCTACCGCGGCCTCCTCGCCACCGAGGGTCTCACTGGCGACCAGCAGGCCCGCGTGTACCACCGTCTGGCCACCTTCGCGGCGGCCTCGCGGCGCCAGGACGTGCTGGACGAGGCACTGGGTGCCCTGCAGGCCCTCCCCGACTCGCCCGGCAAGACCGGCGCACTCCTCTCCGTGATCCGGGATTTCGGCGTGCGGCGCATGCCGGCGCTGGCCAAGAAGCTTTTCATGGAGAACGCGGCGCGGTTCAACGACGACCAGAAGACCACCCTCTACGGCGCGCTGGCCGACGGCGCCGCCTACACGGGCGACCAGGCGACGTTCGAGGAGGCCGCGGCCTTCATCCTCGCGCAGCCGCTGGCCAAGCGGATTGCCGCCACCGGCCGGCTGGCGCAGCACATCGCCGACGACGACTTCGCGCGGGGCGTCAAGGTTCTCCGCGACGCGCTGGCGACCCCGGCGATCACTCCCGAGCAGCAGGTGGGCGTCCTGCACGAACTGCTGCGGCTGACGATCAACAAGTCGAGCCCCTTCGACTACGACGCCATCCGGGCGATCAAGGCCGAGCTCGACACACGAATCGGCGCCGGGGAGGTTTCCGCCGCGTCCGCCAGTGCGGCCATCGCCACGTTCGGCAGCGAAGCGGCGATGCGCGTCTGCGATTTCCCGGCGGCGCGCGCGGCCTTCGAGCAGGCGCTCGCGCTCAACCCCAACAACAGCGTGATCGCGTTCCAGGCGGCCGAGATGGCCCTGCTGTTCCGCGACCGGGCGGCCGCCGCCCGGCACCTCGACCACGTCATCGCGGCCAACCCGGCCAACCCGGACAAGGATGCGCAGGACGCCGCCAACGCGCGGGCGGCCGCGACGCGCTACCAGGCGGCGGTCCTCCGGGCGCTGGACGCCGGCAAGCCCATCGCCGATGTCGATGCGGCCTTTGCCGGGAGCAACTTCACGTCCGCCCAGCGGATGAATCTGCTGCGCGACGCCTCGACCCGCCTGCTGCGGGCCCGCCGCTACGACGAGGTGCGCCTGATCCACGCCGAGGTCGACACGATGTTCAAGCCGACCCCCGAGAAGGTGTTCACCGTGCGGTATGCGCCCGACATTCCGCGCTCGGCCGGGGCTTGGGAAACCTCGCCGCTCCTCAAGGAGGAGGCGTACCGGGAAACGCGGTTCGAGCGGGAGACCGCCATCTACAAGCGGCCGGCTTCCGAGGCGGCGCGACTCAAGGATGCGCCGGCCGACCCCCAGGCAACGGTTCCCGACGGCTACGAGACCACGGCCTACCTCGCCTACGACGATCACGGCCTCCACGTGTATGTGAAGGCGCGGAATCCCGACGCGCGGCAGATCGACCTGGGGCTCCTGCCGGGGGGATCGATCGAGATGTTTCTCCAGCCCGGCGACGGCCAGCCGTACCACTGGCTCCTCTATTCCCTTCCCGGCACCGACGACAAGTACGCGGCCTTCATGGCCACGGCCAGCAAGCACTACCGCTACACCTACGACCACATCGCCAAGCAGACCGTGGTGACGCCGGACGGGATCGGCGCCTACACCTTCTTTCCCTGGATGCTCTGCTACGACTCGCTGCCGGTGGCGGGCAATTCCTGGAAACTGGGTATCCACCGCAGCGACAAGGCCGGCGACACGGGTATCCGGGTCGGCTTCGGCGGACACGTGCATGAGCTCGGACGCGGGCTGACGCTCCAATTCGATTTCCCGCCGGACCGGCTCGGCGCCATCAAGCGGACGATCGCCCTGCGGGCCTTCGCGGGCTACCGCGCGATCCGCAACGACCGCGGCGGATTTCTCGCCGAGTTCAACGACCCGGAGCTGGGCGATCCGGCGTTCTACGCGGCGGAACTCGATTCTTTCCTCAAGGAGCTCGACACGGCGGGAGAACGCCTGCTCGCCGAGCCCGCCCCCGGCGCCGGGGACATCGACACGATCTTCGAGACCTACGTGCCGCTCTGGGCGGAGATCAAGTACATCGTTGCCGACAAGCGTACCGCCTATCTCAAGCGGGCGTTGCTGAACGAGTAAACCGGCTACGCGTGACGCCGCGCGGCGTGCAGGCGGCGGTAGGCGGCGGGGCTGACGCCGTAGGCTTTGCGGAACAAGGTGTAGAACCGGCTCAGGCTCTGGAAATTGAGCTCGCCGGCGA
This sequence comes from Lentisphaerota bacterium, assembly GCA_012514915.1. GTDB lineage: Bacteria > Verrucomicrobiota > Kiritimatiellia > RFP12 > JAAYLN01 > JAAYLN01. Next base: position 3,334 of record JAAYZJ010000068.1, read on the forward strand.
TGTCGAGGATCGGCATCGGGGTGTCGGCGAGCATCCAGGCGGCGTGATTGATCCTCAGCTCGTTGATGTAGGCGGTCGGTGTCTTGTGCAGGTGCTTCTGGAACACCTTGCACAAATGCCCCTGCGTGCAGCAGGCCAGTTTCTTCATGCGGGGCAGCCCCGCCGCGAAGTTCTCCCGCTTCCGCATGGCGGCGCACAGCGTCTCCAGCCAGTCCGGCACCTGCGACTCCATCAGCAGGTTGGCGTCGTCGGCAAAGAACCGGGCATAGAGCTCGCCCAGCAGGACCTTGATCTTGATGCCGCGCGTCTGGGCGGTGATGGTGGGCGAGTTCAGCTTCAGCAACCGCTCGTACAGCGCCGTCGTCGCGGCCGGATCGAGCTTGAAACAGGCCGGCAGCACGGAGGCGGTCATGCGGTGCAGGAAGGCGTCGTTGCCCAGATACGCGCTGAGCGCCAGCAGCAGGTCGAGGTCGGCATCCAGCAGCAGCACCTCGGCCTGGTCGAAGGCCGGAGCGGGCGCCAGGGCATGCACATCGTCGGGGCGCAGGAAACAGAGATCGCCCGCCGTCAGGTGTTGCCGCTCGCCGTTGACCCGGTGCGTGAGGCCGCCGGTGTTGATGAAGAGGATCTCGATGAAATCATGCGCATGGGGCATCGTGCCCGTCCGCGGAATCTGGTCGAAATAGATATCGCCACCCGCCTGGATGCATTGGAAAGCGGCCGAGCGGATCCAGGTGATGTTGTGGCAGGTGATCCGGGACTTGCTGACCGGATCCAGCCAGGTGTCGCTACTCTGACGTTTTGCTTGCATCGGCTCCATTATCCAGCGTCGAATGACAATATAGAGCAAGAGAAAGCGAATGGCTAGGAAGAAGTTTCCCATTCTGCCTCTTAAAATAGAGGTGCTTTATGCAAACAGGCCCCCCACGGGGCTCAGGCTCCATAAGAAAAGGAAGAACAGATGGTAGACTTCGATGCTCTCAAGGCCGCCGTCATCAAGGGCAAACGCGATGACGTCGTGGCGATCGTCAACGCCGCCATCGCCGAGAAGGCGGATGTCAACGAACTGCTCGACAAGGGGATGATCCCCGCGATGCGTGAAATCGGCGACAAGTTCTCGCGCAACGAGGCCTACGTCCCCGAGTTGCTGATTGCCGCGCGCGCCATGCAGTCCGGCTTGGCGCTGCTCGAACCGCTCATCACCGCGAGCGGGCGCAAGTCCAAGGGCAAGGTCGCGATCGGCACGGTCAAGGGCGACCTGCACGACATCGGCAAGAACCTGGTGGCGATCATGATCAAGGGCGCCGGCTACGATGTGGTCGACCTCGGCGTGAACTGCGACGTCGCCAAGTTCGAGGAAGGGGTCGCCCAGGGGGCGACGATCGTCGCCTGCAGCTCGCTGCTGACCACGACGATGACCTACATGAAGGACGTCGTCGCGGCCTTCAAGGGGAAGGGCGTCAAGGTCATCATCGGCGGCGCGCCCATCACGCAGGCCTACTGCGACGAAATCGGCGCGGACGGCTACAGCGAGGACGCCAACGGCGCCGTCAAGCTGGTCGATCAACTGCTGGCCTGACGGCCCGGAACCTCCGATGACCGGCAAGGAGAGAATCGACCGGCAGTTGAAGCACCTGCCGGTCGACCGCATCGGCGCGGCGGAATCGTTCTGGAGCTTCACGGCCAAGCGGTGGACCGATGCGGGGCACATCCCGGAAGGGGTGTCCTGCATCGACCACTTTGATCTCGACATCGAGACCTGCTGGGCGCTGCGGCTGGCGATCGACCCCGTCTTCGAACCCGTCGTGATCGCCGAGGACGAGGAGACGCAGACCTTCCTCGACGGCAACGGCGCCCGCTTGCGCCGGCACCGGCATCATGCCAGCACGCCGGAACACATCGGCTATGCGATCGCGGACCGCGCCGACTGGGAGGAGAAGGCCAAACCCTTTCTGACGCCCGCTGACAACCGGCTGAATCTGGACGGCTATGTCGCGATGCGCGCCGCCTGCGACGCGAAGCAGCGTTTCTTCTGCTACGGCGGCGTCAACGTCTTCGAGGCCATCCATCCGATCTGCGGCCATGAGAACATGCTCGTCGGGATGGCGCTCGATCCCGGCTGGGTCGCCGACATGGCGATGACCTACGCCGACCTGCTCATCGCCCTCTTCGAGCAGCTCTTCGCGAAGGGCGGCAAGCCCGACGGGCTCTGGTTCTTCGACGACATGGGCTTCAAGGGACGCCCCTTCATGTCGCCGGCGATGTACCGCGAGCTGATCTTTCCGGCCCACAAGAAGACGTTCGACTTCGCGCACGCCCATGGGCTGCCGGTCATCCTCCACTCCTGCGGCTTTGTCGAACCGCTCCTGCCCGACCTGGTCGAGGCGGGCATCGACGACCTGCAGGCCATCGAGATCAAGGCCGGCATGGATCTGCTGCGTATCTACGAGCGCTTCGGCGATCGGATCGCCCTGATCGGCGGGCTCGACGTGCGGCCGATCGCCGCCAACGACCGGGCCGGCATCCGGCGCGAGCTGGAAGCCAAGATTCCGATCGTCAGGCGGAGGAACGGCTTCATCCTCCATTCCGACCACTCGATTCCCGAATCGACCGACTACGAGACCTACCGCTACTTCCTCGACCTCGGCCGGCGGTTGGGGACCTACTGAGCCGGAAACTCCACCATCTTTAGTGCCGGGTTGCCGCCGCCATGACGTACACCCTCATCGCCTGCCGCATGTTCAAGCATGAAATCGAGGCGGCCGCCGCTAGCAGTCCGCATGCCCTGGCGATCGAGTATCTTGATCTCGGCGAGCATGCCCGCCCCGCCAGTCTGCGCCGCAAGCTGCAGGAACGGATCGACGCCGCCACCGGCTGCGACGCAATCCTTTTGGCCTACGGGCTCTGCGGGCGCGCCACCGACGGACTCACGGCCCGGCGCGTGCCGCTGGTGCTGCCGCGCAGCCACGACTGCGGGGGCATCCTGCTCGGCAGCCGGCAGCGCTTCGAGGCCGTCTTCCGCGAGATGCCCAGCACCCCCTTCAGCTCGATCGGCATCATCGAGAACGGCGAGTACTTTTTCTCCGACGGCGACCTGGTCCTGGGCGACAGCTACGCCGCGCTGGTCGAGCAGTACGGCGAGGACAACGCCCGCTACATCTACGACGCCATGCACCCCCGGCTGGACGGCGAGCTGCAGCCCGTCTACTTCATCTCCATGCCCGAGGTGCCCGCCGCCGCCGCGCGCGAAACCTGCCGCGCGCGCGCGCAGGCCGACGGACGGCCGTTCCGCGAGCTGACCGGCGACCTGCGCCTGATCCGCATGCTGCTGAGCGGCGAGCATCCCGCCGACGAATTCCTGATCGTGCCGCCCGGCGCCAGCATCCGGCAGACGGGCGACTGGAACCGCATCGTCGATGCCACCCCTCCCGCCCACACCCAGGAGGCTTGAACCATGCATCCCGACGTCGTCATCCTCCGTGCCCTTGCCCGCGACTACGCCGCGGCAGCCGCCGCCCCGCGCAACGACGCATGCCGCGCCCTGCACCGCGCCTGCAACGACCTGCGCATGATCCGCCCCGTCGTGCTGATCGACGAAATCCCCTGGCCCCAGATGGACCTCGACGGCTCGCTGACCTGCCGCTGCTGGGATCCGCTCTTCCGTGACATCGAATGGGGGCTTCGCAGCAGGCTGTTCAAATTCCGGCACTTTCCCGCCGACATGATCCTCCCCCCGCATGTCAGCGTTCCCAAGGTCGTCCATTCGACGGGGATCGGCATCCAGACGCAGGAGGAAATCCTCAAATCCGCCGATCCCACCACCATCGTCTCCCACGCCTACGTCGACCAGCTCAAGGACGAGGCCGACCTCGAGAAGCTCACGTTCCCGACCCTCACCTACGACGCCGAGCAGACCCGCGCCATGTGGAACCGGGTGGGCGAGGCCATCGGCGACATCCTCCCCGTCCGGATGGTCGGCCGGACCAGTCTCGGCATCAACACCTGGGACGACATCCCCCGCTACCACGGGGTGGAGAACATCTTCATCGATCTCATCGACCGCCCCGCGTTCATGCACGCCCTGGTGCGCAGGATCACCGCGATCAAGATGCATGAGCTGGCGCAATGCGAGGCGCTCGGGCTGCTCGACACCGGCCCCGAGACCCTGCACTGCACGCCGGCGCTCGTCAGCGACCTTCCCGGCGAGGTCGGCGACTCGGTGACGCGCAAGAACATCTGGGGCCGGGGCATGGCGCAGATCTTCGGCTCGGTCAGCGCCGCGATGCACGAGGAATTCGACATCGCCTACATGATCGACACCATCGGCACGTGCGGCCTCGCCTACTACGGCTGCTGCGAGCCGCTCCACAACAAGGTGGACATCGTGGCGAAGATTCCAAACCTCCGCAAGATCGGCTGCACCCCCTGGGCCGACACCGAGGCCGAAGCCGAGGCCGTCGGCAAGCGTTTCGTCCTCTCGGTCAAGACGAATCCCGCGGCCGTCGCCGTCCCCCGGCTCGAGCGGGACGTCCTGCGCCGGGAAATCAGCCGTATCCTCGACGCCTGCCGCCGCCACGGCTGCTCCTGCGACATCACGCTCAAGGACATCAGCACCTGCTGCAACCGGCCGGAGAACCTCGTTGAATGGGAGCAGACCGTCATGGAGATGGTGCGCAACGCCTGATCCCAGCCGGCGATGCCCCCCAGCCGTCCGAACATCGTGCCATCTTGTTCAGTAGTCCCCCCGACCAAGGAGTCCCCATGAAGACCATCACTCCCATCCGCAACCCCTGGCCCGGCCGGATGACCGGCCGGGAGCGCTTCCGGCGCCAACTGAACTTCCAGAGCTTCGACCGGACGTTCAACATGGAGTTCGGCTACTGGGAGGAGAACTTTACCACATGGAAGCTGTTCCGTGACCACGGCATCACCAACAACCGCGAGGCCGACCGGTTCTTCAACTTCGACCGCCTCGAGTCGGTCGGCGGCCGCACCTGGATGCATCCGCCCTTCCCCCCCGAGGTGATCGAGCGGCGCGAAGGGAGCGACGTCATCCTCAACGGCGATGGGGTGCTGTGCGAAGTGCAGAACACCGGCCATGCCTCGATCCCGCACTTTCTGCGCGCCAGCATCACCACGCCCGACGACTGGGCGCGCGTCAAGGCGGAGCGTTTCCGCCTCGACGATCCCGCCCGCGTGATCGACATCGAGGCGCAGAAAAAGCTGCACGCCCCCGACCGCGACTACCCGCTGGGCGTCCACTGCGGCTCGATGATCGGCAAGGTCCGCGATATGCTCACCTTCGAGGGGCTGGCCTACGCGACGGTCGACTATCCCGACATGGTCGAGGACATGGTCGAGACCTGCTGCCAACTCGTCGAGCACTCCCTCGACCAGATCCTGCCCCATCTCGATGTCGACTACGCCGCGTCCTGGGAGGATATCTGCTTCCGCAGCGGCCCGCTGGTGTCGGTCGACTTCATGCGCGAGGTCGTCCTGCCGCGCTACAAGCGGATCAGCCGCAAGCTCCACCAGCACGGTGTTACGCTCTGGTACACCGACTGCGACGGCGACGTGCGCCCCATCCTGCCGATCTTCCTCGAGGGCGGCATCAACTGCCTCTTCCCCTTCGAGGTCATGGGGTGCGCGCATCCCGGCACGATCCTCGACGCCTACCCGGGTGCAATCCGCATCATGGGGGGCGTCGACAAGATCCAACTGGCGGCAGGGCGTCCCGCGATCCGCGCCTATCTCGACTCGCTCGAGCCCTACGTCGCGCGCGGCGGGTACATCCCCTTCTGCGACCACCGCTGCCCTCCGAACGTGCCCGAGGACGACTACCTCTACTACCTCGACCTCAAGCAGCGCATGTTCGGGCTTCAAGACGCCTGAACACCGCAGGCCGGGGAGAACGGCTATGTCTTCAACACCAGCAACTGCGTCTACACCGGCATGCCGCTCGAGCGCGACAGGCTGATGCTCGATCTCTGGCGCACGCACGGCAACTACCCGGCGCCGTGAACGCGCGCCGCGACCGTCAGCGCAGCAGCAGCACCGTGCCGCGCGGACGACCATCATCGGGGCTCACGCCGTTGGTCGCCCCGCTGTAGATCTGGAGCGCCCCTCCGTTGGTCGCGATCAGACTTCCCCCGTAATCCAAGGCGGTAGGCCCATCCGGGTTTATGGGGATGCGTTCGTCTTGCTACGCCTCCTGCTGCGCGTCCTACTGGGTGCGATCCACAATAGTGGATGCGCACACAGAATTCAGAAGCCAGAATACAGAATTC
>JAAYZJ010000549.1 GCA_012514915.1 Lentisphaerota bacterium
GATCAGCTCCGCCGCGAGTTCGAGCGCTTCGGCAAGGTCAAGTCGGCCCGCATCATCAGCAATCGCTTCAACCGCAAGTCCAAGGGCTTCGGCTTCGTCGAGATGCCCAACCGGCCCGAGGCCGAAGCCGCCATCAAGGCGCTGCACGACAAGGAGATCCAGGGGCGCAAGCTGCGCGTCAATGAAGCGCGCAACAAGACGCCCTGATGCGGGGGGGGCACGAGGTGCATAGGAAGACGGCTCTGATCGTGTGGGGCGGCTGGGAAGGGCATACGCCGCGGGCATGTGCCGACCGTTTTGCCCCCTGGCTGGTTTCACGCGGTTTCCGGGTGCGGGTTGCCGGCACTCTGGATGCCTATACGGACCGGCGGCTGATGCGGGGTGTAAGCCTGATCGTGCCGATCTGGACCATGGGGGAAATCTTGCCTGAACAGTGGTCGGGCCTGCGCGATGCCGTCCTGGCGGGCGCTGGCGTCGCGGGCTGGCACGGCGGCATGTGCGACTCCTTCCGCGGCAACACGGAGTATCAGTTCATGACCGGAGGCCAGTGGGTGGCCCACCCGGGGGGCGTGATTCCCCATCGTGTCCGCATCGTCAAGCCCTCGGATCCCGTTGTCAAGGGGCTCAAGGACTTCCGCATGGTGTCGGAGCAGTACTACATGCACACCGACCCCGGCAACGACGTGCTGGCGGCCACGACCTTCAGCGGCCGGCATGGCGGGGTGCCCTGGATCAGGGGGACGGTCATGCCCTATGTCTGGAAACGCCGTTTCGGGCAGGGCAGAATCTTCTACTCAGCCTTCGGGCATGTGGCCGATGATTTCAAGGTGCCAGAGGCGCTGGAGATCATCAAGCGCGGCATGCTCTGGGCCGCGGGGGAACCCGTGGCGCGGGAATACGTTTCGCCTTGAGCCGCAGGCCGGCGTCCGCGCCGCGCGGGCGGGGAACCGGCCTTTCTCGTGCGGGATCCGACGCACGCCTTCCATGACGTTTCGTCGACGGGTCGGCAAGCCAGGCTTGCGAGCACGTGCGAGCGTCCCACGCCCATGCCCCCAAGCCTTTGCGACAGCCGGTGGCCCGCCTAGCGCTGGACGCGGGCGTTGCCCTTCCAGATGCTCCAGACCTGATCCTCGTCAGCCGGATGGGCGTAGTCGGTCTCGAGCGTGGTCACCAGCGCGCCACAGGCCCAGGCGAACTGGCCCCACTTGACGGGCTCCCAGCCCTTCAGGATGCCGTACAGCAGCCCGCCGACGAAGCCATCGCCCCCGCCGATCCGGTCGAGCACCGTGATCTCGCGCGGCTCGATCACCTGCCACTCGCCATCGACGCACAGGATCGCGCCCCAGCGGTGGCAGTTGGCGCTGACGACTTCACGCAGCGTGTTGGCGAAGACGCGGACGCCGGGGAACTGCTTGCGAGCCGCGTTGATCATCCCCTTGAAGCTGTCGATCTGGGCGGCCAGGTCGCGTCCGCCCGCCGGCGGCCCCTGGATCCCCAGGCAGAGCTGGTAGTCCTCCTCGTTGCCGACAAGGATGTCAGAGGCGGCGGCGATCTCGGCAAACGTGCGGCGCAGTTCCTCCTCGCGCCCCTTCCAGAACGAGGCACGGTGGTTGAGGTCAAAGCTGATGCGGCTGCCGGCGGCCTTGGCCCGCCGCGCGATGTCGAGGCAGCACTGGCTCGTCTCGGGCGACAAGGCGGCGAAGAGGCCGGAGAGGTGGACGATCTGAACCCCCTCGTCGTCGAAGATCCGCTTCAAGTCGAAATCGGCCGCCGTGATCGTGCGGCCAACCTCGCCGGCCCGGTCGTTCTGCACGCGCGGGCCGCGCGCCCCCAGCCCGCTGTCGGCCAGGTTGAACTGATGCCGATAACCCCAGGGCGTCCCCTGCTCGACGTCGCGCCCTTCGACGCTCATGTGGCGCGAGGCCAGATTGTCGCGGATCATCTGCGAAATCGGGCTGCCCTTGACAAAGGCGGTGAGCACCTTCACCGGCAGGCCGAGATAGGAGGCCACGCTCGCCACGTTCGATTCCGCGCTGGTGACCTGCATGCGGAACGTGTCGCCGCAGTGGAAGGGCTGCCCATTGAGCGGGGTGAGACGCACGCCCATGCTGGTCGGCACCAGCAGGGCCGTCTTGGCCGCGGTTTTCAATTTCAGATCCATGTTGTCTCTCCTCGTGGTTGTGTTGGCGTGGGTGGGTAGCATGCCGGGTCGCCGCGTGTCCGCCGACACCGCGGTTGCAGCCGGCGGCGAATCATTGCAGCGGGTGTCCGTCCTGTTCGGCCCGGCACCAGAAACCCCAGGCCTTGGCCCGGTTGGAATGAAAGGCGATCAGCAGCGAGTTGGCGCCTTCCTGGAGATCGACATACAGGCGGAGCTGGTCCGCGCGGGCGGGATTGCTACCTGGACCATGAAAGACTTCCTGCCCGTTCAGCCAGATTCGGATCGGACCGTCGTAGCCGAGCGACAGCATGCCGCGCCCCGCGCGGGCGCCGGTCATCGAGGTCTGCGCGTAGACCACTCCGTTGCCGCCCTGGATCGAACCGCGTAAATCGGTGAAGCCGGGGAGCTTCGCCGAAGCGGGCACCGACTCGAACGGGAGCTTCGCCGCCTCGGCGGGCGAGGCGGCATCCAGACTGTCGTTTTCGAGTAGAGAACTGGCCTGCCAATTCCTGAGATGCGTCGCCGCATGCGCCGCCCCATTCGCCTCGTCGACGAAGAACGGCTGCGTCCAGGCCATCGCCTCGCCGCGGCCCCAGCAGGCAAACCGGAGGTAACGGGAGCCCGGCGGCACCTCGACCTCGATCGAACGGGCATCGGCGACGGCGA
>JAAYZJ010000550.1 GCA_012514915.1 Lentisphaerota bacterium
GTACTTCGCGCAGGCGCGGGCCAGCGCCCCCTGGTACGACTCCGTCTGCGGCCCGAGGTAATGAGCCATGCCACAGAGCCCCCAGGTGTTCTCCGTGCCAAAGGCGGTGGCCCCACGCTTGCGGAAGGGCAATGCCCCTCTTTGTCGGCGGCGACGCGCCAATCTCCCGTGAGCTGCATCGCCTCGGCTTCGACGATGGCATAGAAGGCCCCTGGCGAGGCCGCGGCAACGAGGATGAAACCCAACGCGAGCGCAATGGTGAGCAGATTTGGCACGACGAATCTACGTTGCATGTTCATCCCCCTTGTGGATGATAGTCCTGCAACGACCGGCAGCGCGCCGCAGCAGTGGTAGATCATGTCGGTCTGGTAGAAACAGGCATAGGAGCCGCCGCGATCGTCGGCCTCGGTGAGCGTGCTGACCTCGAACCCCTCGCGCAGGCAGCGCTGGCTGACGGCCCCGCAGAACTGCGCCGTCCGGCGGAGAAAACGCTCCGGAATGGTGGCCAGGGGCCCCGACTCGACCAGGCTCCCCGAGTTGGAATGGCCGCACAGTACACAGTCGGGACGCTCAGTGCGCAGAAAGCGCAGCAGTCCCTGCGTCTCGGGCTGAGGCTCCTCGGCCAATCCGCAGTCGTAGACCAGGTTGTAGCCGTTGTCGTTGAAGGCCGCCCCCAGAAAGGCGTAGTCGGCGGGGTTGACCGGGTATTCCCGTTTGAAATCGGGCCACTGGAGCGGCTGGCCGTCCTTGCGCACGCCCAGGCTGAGTTGACCGTAGGCGGCAGGCGCGACGCCGATCGAATGACGGTGCCAGGCGATCCGCTGGCGACCGTCGATGTTGTAGAAGGGGATGACGACCAGCCGCAACTGCCGCGCCGCCGCCGCCAGGCGCGGCCAGCGGCGGCCGCGCAGATCCCTGCCGGTGACGGCGATGTTGAGCAGGTGCAGCGCGGCGACGGAACCTTCGAACTCGATGGCGTGGGCAGCGCCGAGATAGACGAAGGATTGGCGCCGGCGGCGTCCGCGGCCATAGAACGCGGCGGGCGAACCGCCCGCGATCGCGGCGGAGAGGCTGCGGCTGGTGCGTCCCGGCAGCTCCTCGCGCGCGCCCCACGCGCCGGCCAGGATCGGGCGGTCGCCGGCACTGCGCCCGATCTCGAAGACCTCCACGCCCTTGAGCCCGCGCAGGAAGGCCTCCGCCGCCGCCGGCGTCGAGATCCACCACTCCGGCGCGCGCCGGGTATCCACCGTGCGCCTGCCGTCACGGTGCGGCAACAGCCAGGGCTTGGCGACGGTTGCGGCTGTCCCTGTTGATTGACTTTTCTTTTTTCGGGTCATGTGTGATCTGTGCGGCGTTGTTCAGACATCGCGTACTCCCTGCTGTCAGACCACCTCTGCGAACGCGTTTACATGGTACCGACTCCCCGGCCATTCAACCAGCGTTTTTTTGACACAATTGCGGATCGCAATTGCGGATTGAATCCCGACGGCGCGCGGGCTACAATCGCCGTCATGAGAATCAGTGGCTTCACCTTTGTCCGCAACGCCGAGGCTTTTGGCTATCCGGTGCAGGCGTCGATCCGTTCGCTGCTGCCGCTGGTCGATGAGTTCGTCGTCGCGCTCGGCCCCTGTTCCGACAACACCGAACAGCTCATCCGCGAGATCGGTGACCCCCGCATCCGCATCATCCCGACCGCCTGGAACGAGCATGTCCGCAGCGATACCGGGGTCAAGGGATTCGTCTACGGCCAGCAGAAGACGATCGCCCTGTTCAACTGCACCGGCGACTGGGCCTTCTACCTCGAAGCCGACGAAGTCGTCCACGAGGACGACATCCCCCTCATCCGCGCCTGCCTGGAGCGCCACCTCCACAACGACCGCGTGGAGGCCGTCGTCTTCGACTACCTCCATTTCTACGGCAACCGCAACACGCTCGCCTGGTCGCCCGCCTGGTACCGCCAGGCGGCCCGCGTCATCCGCAACACGATTCCCGCCTGGGCGCCGAAGGGATTGTTCTTCACCGTGCTCGATTCGCCGCGCCGCGGGCGCTATCCCCGCGCCGTCGCCTGCGACGGCGCCCGCATCTTCCACTACGGCTGGGTCCGCAGCGAGGAGCAGATCCTCCACAAGCACCAATTGATCAAGGCCCTGTTCGGCAACCAGCCGGAGAAGGAGATCGACCTGGGCGAGGTCGATCCCCGCATCCTGCGCCCCTTCGCCGGCACCCATCCCGCGGCGGTGCAGTCCTGGCTGCCGCCGGCCGACGGTCTGTTCCAGGCCAACGCCGCCTACCGGCCGACCAGCCGCGACAAGCGGCATCGCCTGCTCATGCAGATCGAGGCGCTGACCGGCTACCACCACAACCGCAAGCACTACCAACTGATTTCCGGTTGAGTCTCCATGCCCTTCACCTTCACGCCGCTCGCGCTCCGCGACGTCATCCTGGTCCAGCCCAGGGTGTTCGGCGACTCGCGCGGCTTCTTCGCCGAGACCTACCACGAACAGGCCTTCCGGCAGGGGGGCATCACGGCCCGGTTCGTCCAGGACAACCATTCGTTCTCGACGCAGGGCGTGCTGCGCGGGATCCACTACCAGCTTGCACCCTTCGCGCAGGGCAAGCTGGTGCAGGCGCTGGAGGGGCGCATCTGGGATGTGGCAGTCGACGTGCGCCAGAACTCGCCGACCTACGGCAAATGGGTGGGCATCGAGCTTTCCGGCGAGAACCACCACCAGCTCTGGATCCCGCCGGGGTTCGCGCACGGCTTTGTCGTGCTGAGCCCCACCGTCCATTTCCTCTACAAGTGCACCGCCCCCTACGCGCCGGAGTTGGAGCGGGGCTTCCGCTGGGACGATCCCGACGTCGGAATTGCCTGGCCCGTGAACGACGTCAGTCTCTCGCCGCGCGACACCCGCCTGCCGGCCTTCGCCTCGATCGAACCGATCCGGCCAGCGTAGGCGTTGCCCGTGTTGGCGCTCTCAGCAGGTGCGGAATATCGTAGGGTATCGTAGAAGTCGCTGGTGATGGACAGCCCGCTCCGCTGCCGCCCTGAATGCGGGGCAAGAGCTTGAACATATGAGAGGTGCTTGCAGAACCCCTGCAGAAACCGGTCGGGACAGAGGGAGATCGAAGAGCAGGCGGATCGGACTCCGCCGTCTCCCGGCGCCCCTAGCGATACAGAATCTTCACAAAATCGTTCTCGTCCAAGGGGAGGGTCAACTCCACCTGCCGGTCCTGCTGCCGGAATGGGAGGCCGCCCCGCCGCGCGGATTCGATGCGGTCCACGGTCCCGGACACCTCGACGGACAGCGTCAGACGGGCCAGGGGTTTGTTGGCGTAATTGGCCAGCGGCACGAGGATGCCCTTCCCGTGCGGCATGTATACCGCGTCCACGAGCGGCTCGCTGCACCGGATCGGAGATGCCACGCCCGCTTCGCGGATCGGCGTCAGGATGAGATCGCGGAGCGCCGCGGGATAGTCCCAGGGGTTGTAGGAACGCGCCAGCATCTCCTCCGCATCCGGCGGCAGCGCGGCGGTGTTCGTTTTGGCAAGGTCCTCCAACGCCGTGCGCGCGTCGAGGGCCGTCTTGATGTAGTCGAGGGCCGGCAGCAGCCCCGCGCAATACACACGCCCTCGGCCCACGGGGCCGCGCACGATGGCAGGTGAACCGTCGGCAAAAGCGGCCAGCACGTGGGCCCCCTCCCGCGGCGTCAGCGCCTGCTGGACGGAGAGCACGCGGCCGGTGCCGTCCGGCCACGCGAAGGTGCCGACGGGAGACAGCTTGCGCAGGGTGCGCCCCGAGCCGGCAAACGGCTGCAGCGTCCGTGCGGCGGCGCGCACGGCGGGGAGCAGATCGTCGAGCGCATCCATCGGCCGGTTGTATTCATCGCTCGACGCCGCGCCTGCGCTCAGCCAGAGCGTACCGCCGCGGGCCACCCAGGCCTTGAGCGCGGCGGCCGCCGCGCGCGTGAGATTGGGCCCGGATAGATAGCAGACCGTGTAGTCTTCCAGCAGACCCCGTTCGACTTGCGTCTCCGAGACGACATCCACCGGCACCTGGGCATGCGCCAACGCCAGCCAGGTGTGCATCCGGTCGAAACCATAGGCCAGATTGCCGCCCAGCGTCCAGATGTCGCTCGCGCTGCTGTAAAGCAACGCCACCTTCGCGGGTTTGGGCATCGCCGGGAGCAGCAGATCCTCGACCGCCCCGATTTCGCGTCCGATGCCGGCGCAGGCGCTCCAGACTTCCGGGCGGCCCTGCACGCTGCTGCTGCGCCAGTAGGGGCCTCCCTCGTGCGAGGCCCAGATGGGGCCGTAGTAGAAGGTCTTGAGGATTTTCACGCCGCGCGCCAGCTCGCTGGTCGACTTGAGCTTGATGTCCCACGGCCGGCGGCCCGCGTAGGCGATCAGGAAATGACCGATTTTCTGTCCCCGTTCGCGGGCGGCTCCGCGCATGAGTTCCACGTTGAAGGTGGCGCATTGATAGGTGGAGGCGCCATTGGCCCAGTCCTCGCCCCAGATGGCATTCTGGCCGGCGGCGTCGAGCAGTTCGAAATAGTCCACCCCCTGGGCGTAGAAATTACCGCTGTAGATGGCCCCGTCGCTGAAATTGACAAGCGTGGAAATCGGTCCGCCATAGATCTCCTCGGCCAGTTGGCGCTGCACCGCCATGAAATCGCCCAGCGCACGGGTCCGGAAGCGCTGGGAATAATAATGCAGTTCCGGGAATTCCTCGCGCTGCGCGTTGGGGACGATCTTCACGGAGGCCCAATCGGGCACCTGCAGCTCGGCGGGCGTCTTGCCCAGCGTCTTCAGCCAGGCGCGGAAATGCTCCGCGTAGGCGGGATCGGCGGCGGCAAATTCCAGCGCCTGCCCCACAGGTTCGTCAGTGAGCATGCCGTAGACAACGTCCTCGACCCGGCCGCCGGCCTCCGCGAAGCTCGCCGCGGACGCCGTCAGCCGGGCGCGCATCTTTTCGATGTCCGGCTTACAGTAGGAGTTGTCCCGCATGTGCCAGGCGCCGCCGATGCGGCGCAGGCGCTCCGGCATGAATCCGAAGGCTTCGAACGTCTTCCGCTCGCGGGCCTGCACCGCGGCATCCATGTGATCACCGAGGTGGTTGGCGGCGAAGAAGGGGAACTTCTCCGGGGGGCGGCCATGGGTCGGCCAGGGATGTGCGTCGATCATGCGGCCCGTCTCCTCGGCGATCTCGCGATCCGTCTTGAGCCGCGCACGGTTTTCCTCCGTCAGCAGGTTGGGTGGAACGTAAATGACGGCGGTGCCGGGTTGGCAATCCAGCGTCAACGTCCGCACAATGGCCTGTTCGTCGGGCGCCGTGGCGAATTCGAGCGTGGCGCGGAGCCGCTCGGCCGGCTTGGTGTAGCCATAGCGGACGCTGAAGACCAGCCGGGCGCCGGAATCCTGGTAGATCGTCGGCGTCAGATTGCACCACGGCGTCCGCTCGCCGGGGCCCAGCAAGTCCGCCGTCCTCGCCGGCGCCACGCGGGCGATGAGGCCCGTACGGCCCAGCGAATAGTGCGCATACCAGGGTTTGTGGAAGTGGTCGGCAAAGATGTGGATGTAGATCGGCCGTTCATAGCCGGCGCCGGGCGTGACGCGCAGATAGGTCGGCGCACCATAGTGCAGGTGGTTCGGAACCTGTTTCGTGTCCATCGTCAGCAGCAGGCAATCGACCTTGCGGTCGTATCCGGCGCAGTTCCGGTTCTCGTGCTTGCCGAGCAGCAGACTCACCTCGCCTTCGGGAAGCTCCGCCTCGAACGATTCCCAGACCATCGGCAACCGGCTTTTGCCGCCCTTGTCCTCCGTGTCGAAAAGGGCGCTTCCCAGCGTCTGCCCGCCCGCAAGCGCCGTGACGCGGAACGTGCCGCGGCGACGCGGGGCATTCGAGCGCCGCACCCAGATGCGGTAGGTGCCGGCGTCCTTGATGCTGACGGTCGACGTCGCCACGCCGCTCCCCCACCCTCCCGCGCCGCTGAGCACGGCCAGCCCGGAGGCATACTTTTCATTCGTCAGGGTGGTCCACCCGCGCGACGGGGCGAAGTCCTCCGCCTCGACAAAAACCTCGCTCGCCGAAACGCTTCCCGCCAGGACCAGGCAGCCAAGGAGCCGGAGCAGTCGTCTCCGGCGGTTCACGCATGACGGAAACGGCAAACCGTTCGAGTCGGCTCGGCCGGTAGGCTTACGGGGAACATGCATGTTGACCGGATTCCTTCCACGTAAATGGCGGATCGTGAACCATCATGGTTCCCCGCCCGGCCTCACGGCCGCCACTGATAGCGGAGGCGCGAATCGCCCTCCAGCATCTGCTGCAACCCGAGGCCGCCGAACAGCCGCGGGCGGCGGAACA
>JAAYZJ010000551.1 GCA_012514915.1 Lentisphaerota bacterium
CGCCGTCGGGCAGGGTCAGGTTCAGCAGGACGATTCCGCGCGGGTTGGCGTCGTGCTTCGCGTCGATCAGCGGTCCGAGCAGCTCGCGGTTGGCCTTGACCCACAGACCCGCGTTCCGGCTCGGCCACTCGCCGTACAATTGCTGGTACTGCAGGGTGGCTTCCATCAGCGACCGCAGCTCGGACTCGGCGCGCGTGCGCCGGGCGAGCTCGCGCGCCTTCATGAGGCCGAACCCCGTCATGGTGGAGAGAATGCCGATAATGACGATGACCACCAGCATCTCGACCAGGGTGAAGCCGGCGTTGGCTGGCCGTTCACGGCGCGCGCCGGGCTTCGTCCGCGGGTTCGGGGATGCCGGAGGGCGGGCAGGCGGGTTCAAGGGTGTCCGTCGCATGGTCACGAGTCCTCGCGGCCTCCGATGACGATGTCGTCAACGGGGGCATCACTGGGTTCAAACCGACGATTCTTGCCGGCCGCGCGGGCGCTGATGGCCGAGTTCCTGCCGGGGTGGACGACCTCGCACTCGATATCGACCCGCAGCGGCAGCATGGAGGTTTCAGTCGGCGGAAACCGCTCGAAACGCACCACCAGACCCTGGCTGGGATTGAGCACCGACTCCTGGGCGGCGCCGGCGGTGTTCCAATGCAGGGTGCCGTCGTCGCGCCGGGTGCAGATCATGTCCCAGCATCGGCGATTGACCCGCATGCCCGTGTAGGCGTACTCGATCCATTGCGGCGTCCGCTTGCCCGTGTTGTCGGGAGTGCCCGTCAGGGCGACAAACTGGAGCGAATCGGCCCGGAATTCGTTCATGAAAGCCCCGCCGGGGTAGTGGTCGCTGTTGACGGCCAGGGTCAGGTCGCGGGCGATGGTGCCGACGACGGAGCGAAGCTCCATCATCGCCTCAACGCGGACGGTGCCGCTCTGGTAGGCGGCGTTGGTCTGCTGGAAAATCATCGAGACCAGCATCACGATGATCAGCAGAACCGTGGTGGCCACGAGGATTTCGACGAGTGAGAATCCGCCGCGGCCGCAACGGCGGAGCGCGGCCGGCGCCCGGGGGGCCGGCGGTTCCGGAAGGAGCAGTGTGGGTGAGGAGCGGTTCATACCAGGCGATTCGGCATTGTTGACGACGGGATTGCAGGCATTGCGGGGTGATGGGCTGCCAGGCGGCGGCGCGGGTCCGGGCTAGCGGGGCGGCGACCCCATGAAGACGAAGTCGGTGCAGAAGAGGGGGCCGTTCTCGATGCTTCCGTGTTCACGGTCGAGGACGCGGAGGGTCGCGCGCCGCAGGCTGCCGGCAAAATCGACCGGGTGGTCCACGGAAGTGAACTCAAGGCGGTAGCGGATAACCTGCCCCTTCACGCCGCGATAGTCCCTCAGCGTGACCTCCTGGCCCTGCACGAGGGGGCGGTTGTCCAAGGTCGCCCCGACGAGCATCTTGGTGTTGAACTGCTGCCAGTCGCTCCAGTTGGTCAGGCCGGCGGCCTGGCTGTCGAGGATGCCTATCACATGGTCGGCAAAAAGGGTCTGAACGGTATCGCTGACGGCGAGCCCCCCCTGCCGCAGGCCGACGGGCGAGAGGCCCAGCACGCCCAGCAGGCCGATGGTCATCACCAGCAGCACGATGTTGATTTCGATCAGCGTGAAGCCGGCCGCCGGTCGCCGCGCGGCACGGGGCGTCCGGAGCGGCCGCAGGCAGGTGGTGCGACTCTTCATGCGTGGGTTCCTCGGCGGATTCACGGCTTCTTGACCTTGATGGTACCCTGGGGGTTTTGAATCTCGAGCAGGATGGCGCGACGGGTCTCGTCCGCGATCCTCTCGTACAGGTAAAGCTGGGTGACCCCGCTCTGGCTGATGTCGCCGTGCGCATTGACGTAGCTGCTGTTGCCGTTGGCGGCGAAGACGATTTTGTCGTTCCGCGGGAAGGAACCGATGTTCTGGATGCCGAAGAAGAAGCCGTTGGGCAGCATCTGCCGCGGATGGAGCTCGAAGCCGTAGCGGTCGCCCTTTTTCCAGCGGCTCCACTGGCCGGCGGCGGGGAGCTTGACCTCCAGAATCGTGGTGAGGCCCCGATGCTGGTAGGCGGCGTCGTTCGGGTTCGGCACACCCGGGTAGTCCTCGTTCGTGCGCTCCGCGACCCGGATGGTGACGTCGTCGGCATAGACGTTCTGCGTCATGTTCCAGACGCGGAGGTTGCTGTTGTCGTTCGTGACGGCATGGTGGTCGGCGTAGGTGTCGTAGAAGGTGTGCCGCCCCTCGGCGTTGACCTTGCTGTCCATGTCCTGGGTCAACTCGCCCGCGCCATGCACCAGCACGTAGCTGTTGCTGTCGATCAGCATGAACTGGACGGGGGTGCCGTCGAGGCAGGCGCGCTGACGGGCGAGCTGCAGGGCCTTGAGGACGCTGTTCTCCGCCGCATGGTAGGAGGCGGCGCGCGTCATGCCGAAATAACTGGAGACCACGATGGTGGAGATCGTGATCATGATGGCCATGACGACCAGCAGTTCCATGATCGTAAAGGCGGCGCGCCGGCCGTGGCGCCGCGGATCGCCAGCCGTTCTCGTCGCTCGCCTGGGGGTTGACTCGTGCATCACGTTTCGCGCCTTGTCTCTTGCCGCACCCGACGCGTGCGTCACTGATCCTTCTTGGCCTCGGGGGCACCGACCGTCACCGAGTCGGCATCGAGGTTGAACTTCACGGTGAAATACCGCAAGGCGGCATCGAGGCGCCGGGCGTAGACGAGCGGCTGCTCGCCCTTCGTCCGGGCCAGCGGAACCGGTTGGCCGCGGTCGTCGAGCGTGAAGACGCCCGACTCGTCGAGATAGCGGATTCCCTTGTCATTGGCACTGTGGGTCGCGCGCAGGGGGCCGAAGGCCACGGCGTTGTCGGCGCCGGTGAGACTGACTTCGTATTGCTCCGAATCATCGTTCAGTTTGGGTTCGCGGCCGCCGAGCGGCCATGTGCCGTAGTCGTGCCGGTAGCGGGTCAGCGCCGTTTCGAGAATGCGGCAGAGGGCGATGGCACGCTTCTCGCGCACCATGCGCATGACGTAGGTGGCGCTGCCCATGATGATCGTGGCGAGGATCGCGATGATGACGACCACGAGCATCAGCTCCATCAGCGTGAAGCCGGCGGTGCGTCGTCCGCGCA
>JAAYZJ010000069.1 GCA_012514915.1 Lentisphaerota bacterium
ACCGAACAGGTCTGGCGCCAGAGCGAGAAGTACCTGGTTCCGAAGCTGTGCTTCATCAACAAGATGGATCGCATCGGCGCCGATTTCGACGGTACGGTCGAAGAAATCCGCACGACGCTCCAGGCCACCCCGGTGGTGATGACGTACCCCATCGGGGCCGCCGACACCTTCGAGGGCGTGGTCGACATCCTGCGGATGAAGGCCATCCATTTCGACGAGGAGAGCCGCGGCGTCAACATGACGCTCTCCGAAATCCCCGAGAATCTGCGCGAGGTCTGCGAGGCGGCGCATCAGGCACTGATCGAGCGGGCCGCCGAGCAGGACGACGAACTGCTTGAGAAGTTCTTCGCGGACGGGACGCTGTCGGACGGCGACATCCTCAAGGGAATCCGCAAGGGGTGCCTGTCGCGCAAGCTGGTGCCCGTCTACTGCGGCACGGCCTTCAAGAACAAGGGTGTCCAACCCCTGCTCGACGGCGTGACGCGCTTCCTGCCGTCGCCGTTGGACATCGGCCCCGTGCACGCGCACGACGACCCCGCGGCCATGCGCCACCCGCGCGACGACGATCCGTTCTCGGCGCTGGCCTTCAAGATCGTCGCCGACAAGCACATGGGCCGCGTCATCTATCTCCGCCTCTATTCCGGCACGCTCAGGATCGGCCAGAACGTCCTCAACGCGACCCTGGGCCAGGAAGGACGCGTCGGCCGCCTCTTCCGCATGCACGCCAACAAGCAGGAAGCGGTCGAGACGGCACATGCCGGAGACATCGTGGCCGTTGCCGGGCTCAGCAAGACCCGGACGGGCGACACGCTCTGCGACCCGGCCGCGCCGATCATCCTCGAGACGATCGAGTTCCCGGCGCCGGTCATCTCGATCGCCATCAGCCCGGCGAGCCGCAACGACAACGAGAAACTCGGCGCGGCGCTGCACACCCTGGCCGCGGAAGACCCCACCTTCACCGTGGCGTTCGACCAGGAAACGGGGGAGACCATCATCTCGGGGATGGGCGAACTGCACCTGGAGGTGCTCGTCGACCGCATCCGCCGCGAATTCAACGTCGATTGTGTGGTCGGCCGGCCGGAGGTCGCCTACCGCGAGACGATGACGCACGCCCGCGAAGGCTCCTACAAGCACATCAAGCAGTCGGGCGGCCGTGGCCAGTACGCGCATGTCTGCCTGAAGGTCGAGCCGCAGGAGGCCGGGCGCGGCTTTTCCTTTGTCAACGAGGTCAAGGGTGGCAACATCCCGACCGAGTACATCCCGGCGGTCGAGAAGGGCGTCATCCGCGCCCTGGAATCGGGCCCGATGGCCGGCTACCCGGTGGTCGACGTCAAGGTCACCGTCTACGACGGCTCGTACCACGAGGTCGACTCGAGCGAGTTCGCCTTTGTCGAGGCCGGGCGCCAGTGCTTCCGCGCGCGGTTCATGGAGGGCGACCCCGAGCTGCTCGAGCCGGTCATGAACGTCGAGGTGACGGTTCCCGAGGACTACATGGGGGCGGCGACGAGCTCGATCTGCCAGCGCCGCGGACGCATCGAGGGGATGGACGAGCGCGGCGACAGCAAGATCGTGCGCGGGTTCGTCCCCTTGTCAGAGATGTTCGGCTACTCGAACACCATCCGCACGCTGACGCAGGGGCGCGGCACCTTCACGATGCATCTCGAGCGTTACGAGGCCGTGCCGTTCGAGATGTCGGAGGCGATCATCGAGAAGCGCCGCAAGGAAAACAAGATCCGCGGCTGACGCATGGCAGATGCCCGGGGCAGGCTCGGCGGGAGCGGCAAGCCGCCCGCGTCGGACGTCCGGCAGGAGCCCCGGGCTTCGCGCCAGCGGTCAGCGGCGGCGGAGCCTGGGCACATGAACACCGGACAGCAACCGTCTCCACCCGACATCGCGCAGGCGGGCTCCCGCTCCCCCGTACCCCCCGCGGGCACGCACGGACACGCGCCGCTGGCCGTGACCGTCGTCGGCGCCTCGGGCGATCTCGCCACGCGCAAGATCTTTCCGGCGCTGTTTGCCCTCCACGCCCGCGGCCTGCTGCCGGCCGAGACCCGCCTGTTCGGCTTCGCGCGCCGCCCCTGGTCTGACGATGACTTTCGCCGCCATCTGACCCCCGGACTCAAGTGCGAGGAGCTTGCCGCCGACGTCTGCGATCTCCGGCAGCGCGACTTTCTTCCCCGGTGCCACTTCGTCCCGGGCGACTACGACAGTGCCGATTCCTTCCGCGACCTGCAACGCCGTCTCGAGGCGGCCTGCGGCTCGCCGGTCCATCACCTCGTCTACTTCGCCATTCCCCCGACCCTCTTTGGACGGGTCGCGCAGGCGATGCGGGCGGCCGGCATCGTCACCGACGGCGAGAGCCCCTGGACACGGGTGGTCGTGGAAAAACCCTTCGGAACCGACCGCCGGAGCTCGGACGAGCTGACCCGTCTGCTCGGCGGCTGCTTCCGCGAGGAGCAGACCTACCGCATCGACCACTACCTGGGGAAGGAGGTCATCCAGAACCTGATGGTGCTCCGCTTCGCCAACACGATCTTCGAGCCCCTGTGGAACCGTCGGCACATCCACCATGTCCACATCGCCTGGTCGGAGGACATTCCCCTGGCGGGACGGGCCGGCTACTTCGAGGGGACGGGCATCATCCGCGACGTCATGCAGAACCACCTGACGCAGATCCTGGCGCTGGTGGCGATGGAGTGTCCGTGGCAACTCGACGCGCGGCATGTCCGCGACGAGAAGGTCCGGCTGCTGCGCCAGGTGGTGCCGCTCACGCGCGAGCGGACCGTGCTCGGCCAGTATGTGGCGGGGCGGCTCCAGGGCGAGCCCGTCGCGGGCTACCGCGAAGAGCCGGGCGTCGCTCCCGACTCCTGCACGGCGACGTATGCCGCCGCCGTCTTCGACGTGCGCAGTCCACGCTGGCGCGGCGTGCCGTTCCTGGTCAGCGCGGCCAAGGGGACCGGCACACGGCACACCGAAATCCGCATCCATTTCCGCGCCCCCGACAACGACCTGTTCCACGCCCTCCTCGCGAAAGGGGCGGCGGGGCAGGGCCTGCTGCGCGGCAATGAGCTCGTCATCCGCGTACAGCCCGACGAGCAGATCCTCATGCGGGTCGTCAGCAAGGTGCCGGGCTCGGGCTTCCAACTCGACACCGCCGCGCTCGATCTCAGCTACCGCGAAGCGTATGCCGGCACACGCATCGGCGACGCCTACGAAAATCTAATCCTCGATGTGCTCCGCGGCGACCGCAGCCTTTTCATCCGCAACGACGAGCTCGAGGCCGCCTGGGATCTCTTCACGCCGCTGCTGATGGAGCTCGACACGTGCCGCCAGACGCCGCATCCCTACCCCTTCGGCACGCCGGGTCCCGAGGCGCGCCGCGAACTGGCGGCCCGCTACGCGATCGAAGACGCATAGGCACGCCGTGTGGCTGGCGAAGATGGGTACATCCCCGTTTGGGTGACTTGCGTCTCGTGTCGCTTTCTCCTTACCCATTGGCGCGCGGCATGCTAAACTCGTGGCCTCGTCAAGGAAAGCGTGGACGTCCAGCGCAAGGCCGAACGGGTCACCACAATCCAGATGCAGGCCTGGGCTTGCGGCTTTGCACAAGTTGCCGAGGAGCACGTCATGATGAAACGACTGATGGACTGGTGCGTGGCGCACCACAAGGCGACGACGGTCGCGATGGTGGCGGCGACGGCGGCCTTGGCGCTGCTGGCGGTGCTGCCGTCCGTGTGGCCCGGGGCGTTCCCCCGACTCCACGGCGTGCAGGTGGATACGGATCCCGAGAACATGCTCCCGGCCACGGAGCACGTGCGCGTGTTCAACCACGCGATGAAGGCCGAGTTCGCGCTCTACGACATGCTCGTCGTGGGCGTCGTCAACGACCGCGCGCCCGATTACGTCTTCAACCCCGCCACGCTGCGCGACATCCACGAGCTGACCGAGTACGCCAAGACGCTGCGCGGCGAGGTTCTCGGCAAACCCGAGGATCCGCAGGCGGGCGTCATCGGCATCGACATCATCGCGCCCTCGACCGTGGACAACGTGGAGCAGGGCGGCCTCGGGGCCGTCAGCTTCTCCTGGCTTATGCCGGAGCCGCCCGCGACCGCGGAGGCCGCGCGCGCCGTGCGCGACAAGGCGATGAAGCTGCCGTTCATGAAGGGGACGCTCGTCTCCGAGGACGGCCAGGCCATCGCGCTGTACCTCCCGCTCTCGGACAAGCACCTCTCCTACAAGGTGGCCGAAAAGCTGCGCGAGAAGGTCGCCGGGTTCACCTCGGGCGATGAATACCACATCACCGGCCTGCCGATTGCGGAGGACACCTTCGGCGTGGAGATGTTCAAGCAGATGGCGATTTCCGCGCCGATGGCGATGCTGATCATCTTCATTCTGCTGCTCCTGTTCTTCAAGAAGATCGTGCTGATCCTCTCGCCGATGATCGTCGCGATCGTGGGCTGCATCGTCACGATGGCGCTGCTCGTGGCCACGGGCAACACGATCCACATCATGAGCAGCATGATTCCGATTTTCATCATGCCGATCGCCGTGCTCGACTCGATCCACATCCTCTCCGAGTTCTTCGACCGCTACCAGGAGAGCCGCGACCGCGCGACGGCCATCCGCGGCGTCATGCAGACGCTCTTCACGCCGATGCTCTACACGAGCCTGACGACGGCCGTGGGCTTCCTGTCGCTCGCCCTCACGCCGATCCCGCCCGTCCAGGTTTTCGGTGTCTACATCGCCCTCGGCGTCATGGTCGCCTGGGTGCTCACGGTGACGTTCATCCCCGCGTCCGTCATGTTCATCCGCGAGAAGTCGCTCGAGAACTTCGGCTTGACGGAGCACAACACCGACGCGGAGTCGCATTCCTTCATGACGCGCGTCCTCCGCGCCGTGGGCGGCGGCACCTATCGCTACGCGAAGGCGATCCTCCTCGGCGCGCTGGTCCTGGTCGGCGTCGCCGCCTGGGGCGTCACGCGCGTCGTGATCAACGACAACCCCGTCAAGTGGTTCAACACGAAGCACGAGATCCGCGTCGCCGACAAAGTGATGAACGCCCATTTCGGCGGCACCTACATGGGCTACCTCTCGCTGGCGTCGACGAACGCGCTGCCCGGCCCGGGCGCGCTCGCCGCGGCCGTCGAGGCGCC
>JAAYZJ010000070.1 GCA_012514915.1 Lentisphaerota bacterium
AACCACATCACCGTCGGCATCGGGCGCGATGCGCATTCGGCCGCCGTCAACTTCCAGCACGGCGGGGAACCGCCCCGTCAACTGGTGCCGCGCACGAAGTTGGCCGCGCCGCTGGCGGATGATTGGCATCGTCTGGTCGTGCGGCTCGCAGATACGAAGATGCGTGTGACTCTGGATGGTACCGTGCTCTATACGGTTGACGTGCCGCTCGGCGGCGGGGCGGTCAACATCCGCTCCTACGCGCAGAAGTTCGACGTCCGCGACGTTTCCGTGCGTCTTCTGGAGGTTCCGACGCAGGATGAACTCGCCGCGTACAAGGCACGTCAAGCCGGCAAGAAGTCGAAGATCGACGGCACCGGCCACATCATCTACGAATGAGGGAGTGCCCCGTCATGAGCCTTGCGACCCCAGCCGCTCCCGCCCCGGCGCTAGTCTGTGACAAGCCGGGCACGTGGACGTTCGCCACGCGCGAGTCGACGGACGCCGGACGCCGCGTGTGCGAATACCGCCTGACGAGTCCCGTCGAAACGCAGCCGCCCGTCTTCTCAATCGAGTTTGAACGTCCCCAGGTCGACATGCACCACGTGTGGTTCCCGCATGCGGAGCCGGACCGCTGCCATCTGCAGGCGGACCGCAACGGCAACTACTTCTCGAACCTTTCGTTCGCGTTACCGCTGTGCGTTGTCTTCAACGATTCGGACGGCAATCGCGTCACGATTGCCAACACCGAGTCGCTGCGGCACGTCGTCTACCAGGTGGGGGTCATCGAGGCCGGAGACCGCGTGCTGTTCCGTATGAGGTTCTTCACGCAGGCCGAGGCTCCGATGCGCGACTATGCCGTCAAGGTGATGATCGACGAGCGTCCCGTCCGCTGGGACACGGCGGCCGCCGAGGCGGCCGAGTGGATCCGCCGTGAGAACGGCTTCGTGCCGGCGGTCGTGCCCGCAGCCGCCTACGATCCGCTCTACTCGACGTGGTATGGCTTCCATAAGGACGTCCATGCCGCAACGGTCGAGGCGGAGTGCGCCCGCGCGGCGCGGATGGGCATGCAGACCCTCATCCTGGACGATGGCTGGCAGGTCGACACGGATGTCGCGTCGGGTTATGCCAAGGTCGGCGACTGGATGCCGGCGAAGACGAAGTTTCCCGACATGGCCGCACACGTCGCGCGGGTCCACGCCATCGGCATGAAGTACATGCTGTGGTTCTCCCTGCCGTTCGTCGGCTACGACAGCACGAACTTCGCGCGCTTCCGGGGCAAGTACCTTTCGACGAACGACCGGCTCCGTGCGGGTGTTCTGGATCCGCGTTTTCCCGAGGTGCGGGCCTTTCTCGCCGATACGCTCGACCGGGCGATGCGCGAATGGAATCTCGACGGACTCAAGCTGGACTTCCTCGACGCCTACCGGATTCCGAGCGAGGGCGATCCGGCCGAGAGGGACGGTTATGCCGGACGCGACATCCGCTCGCTTCCGCAGGCGGTCGACGTGATGATGAAGGAAGTGACGCGTCGCGTGACGTCCGTGAAGCCCGACGCGCTCATTGAATTCCGCCAAAACTACATTGGCCCGGCGATCCGCCAGTACGGCAACATGCTGCGTGCGACGGATTGTCCGGGTGACATGGCCGGCAACCGCATGCGCATCGCGATGCTGCGCGTGACGAGCGGGACGACGCCCGTGCATGCGGACATGCTCGAGTGGCATCCGTCGGATACGCCGGAAAACGCCGCGCGTCCCATCCTGAACGCACTCTTCGGCGTCATCCAGTATTCGATGGTGCTTCAGAACCTGCCTCCGGCGCATCTCGCTGTGGTCGACAAATGGCTCAAGTTCTCACAGGATCACCGCGAGACGCTCCTGAAGGGCTGCTTTAAGGCGCATCATCCCGAAATGTGCTATCCGGTTCTCGAGGGCGAAAGTGACGGTGAACGCGTGGTCGTCGTCTATTCGGACACGGTTTTCGCGGATCTAGGACGGCTCGACAAGCCCGTCTTTCTCGTGAATGCGACGGCCCGTGACGGCCTTGTCGTCGAGATTGACGGTGCTCCGCGCCGGGTTGCCGTCGGCAAGAGTGACTTCATCCGCCTGGAAGGTGAAGACCGTTCCAACGGATACTTCGTGGCAGTCCCACGACCAACCTCCTGACCGGACCGTGGTTTGACGTGCCCGGCCAGGGCCCGCGCCCCGGCACGGGCGGTGCCGACGAGATGAGCGACGACGCCTCCACACCCGCACGCTTCTACCGGATCAAGGTGGAGGTGCCGTGAGAGGCGGGGTTATATCCGGGCACGCAGGACGAGGAGCGCGAACAGCACCATGAACAACGCCGCGGTGGCGAACTTGACGAGGGCCGCCCGCCGCCGCAGCCAGACCGTCAGCCGCTCGCACCGCAGGCCCCCGTAGGCGCCGGCGAAGACAACCGCGAGGGGGACAACGAAGGCCACGTTGTAGAGCAGCAGGTAGGCGACGACGCCGCGCCGCGACAGGCCCGCCTTCAGGACGTAGAGCAGCGTCGGCCCGTAGACCTGTCCCGTGCAGGCGAGTTCGAGCAGCGAGATCGCCACGCCCGCCAGAAAGGCCGCCCACACAAAACGCCGCCGTCGCGCGCTGTGGCGCACGACTGCGTGAATCCGCGTCTTGAAGACCTCCGGCAACTGCAGGATCATGTCGCCCATCCGCCCCCGCAGACACTGCACGCCATCCCACACATTCAGCAGCGCCACCAGCGCCACAACGAGCGCCAGCCCCCAGTTGAACAGGCGCGCAAAGCGCCGCAGCAGGGCGAAACGCTCCACCACCTCGACCAGCCCGAGCCCCAGAACGAAGTAGGCCAGAAAGACGCCGGACATGAAGGCGCCGCCGACAGCCAGCAGCTCTCGCGGGCGCCGACGCGCCACCTGCAGATAGGAGAGCAGAAAGATGATGGCGGCGAAAGCGCAGGGGTTGACGCCGTCCGCCAGTCCGGCGCCGAGGACTAGCAGCGGCGTCAGGCGCTTGTAGATCGCCTCGATCTGCTCGCCGGCCTCCTCCGTCTCGGCCGCCGTCAACCGACGCCAGTCGGCCGTCAGCGCCTCGGGACGACTCAGCAGCCTTTGCAGCCGCTCGAAGGTGATGTCGCCCTTCAGCAGGGCGCCCGCACCACAAAAGA
>JAAYZJ010000552.1 GCA_012514915.1 Lentisphaerota bacterium
AAACCGGTCTGCCGGGCGAGGTCGGCGGGTGTGAGCTGCAGCCGTTCGCGGAATGCCCGAATACGGCTGCCGATGGTGGCGGGGCGTGTCGTCATGGTCGATGCGTGTCCTGAATTGTGGGAAGATGATTCTATTCCCGCTGACGTGCTAGGCCTTTGCTCCGTCGTTTTCGCGGATTTCGACGCGGCGGATCTTGCCGCTGATCGTCTTGGGGAGTTCCGTGACGAACTCGATGACGCGCGGGTACTTGTAGGGCGCGGTGATCTTCTTGACGTGGTTCTGGAGCTCTTTGACGAGCGCCTCGCCGGGCTCGTATCCCTGGGCCAGCACGATGGTCGCCTTCACGACGGCGCCCCGCTCGGGGTCGGGGACGCCCGTCACGGCGCATTCCAGCACGGCCGGATGCTCCTGCAAGGCGCTTTCAACCTCGAAGGGCCCGATGCGGTAGCCGGAACTCTTGATGACGTCGTCGTCGCGTCCCACGAACCAGTAGGTGCCCGACTCGTCGCGCCAGGCGACGTCACCGGTGTAGTAGAGCCCGTCATGCCAGACCTTGCGCGTGAGCGCGGCATCGTCGTAGTAGCCCTGGAAGATGCCGAGCGGCAGGCGCTTGTCGGTGCGGATGACGATCTGCCCCTCCTCGCCGACCTCGCAACTGCGGCCCTGATGGTCGACGAGGTCGACGTCGTATCCGGGGGACGGGCGTCCCATCGAGCCTGGCTTGGGCTCCATCCAGGGGAAGGTCCCCAGCACGACAGTCAGCTCCGTCTGGCCGTAGCCCTCGTAGAGTTTCAGCCCCGTGGCATTGAGGAACTGCGTGTAGACCTCGGGGTTGAGTGGCTCGCCGGCGACGACGCAGTGCTGCATCTTCGACCAGTCAAACGCCCGGAGATCCTCCTTGATGAAGTAGCGGTACATGGTGGGCGGGGCGCAGAAGGTGGTCACGCCGTGGCGCATCATCACCTCGAGCACCTGCCGCGCATGGAAGCGATCCATGTCGTAGACCATCACGGCCGATCCGGCGATCCACTGTCCGTAGAGCTTGCCCCACGAGGCCTTGGCCCAGCCGGTCTCCGCAAGCGTCAGGTGCAGGCCCCCCGGTCGGCACTGCTGCCAGAAATAGGCCGTCATGATGTGGCCCAGTGGATAGAGGAAATTGTGCACGACCATCTTCGGCATGCCGGTGGTGCCGGAGGTGAAGTACAGCAGCATCGTGTCGCGTTCGGGGTCGATGGCGGGGCGCACGTAGCGGGTCGGCGCCGCGGCCAGACCGGCATCGAAGTCGAGCCAGCCCGTCTTGTCACGCTCGCCCGTGAGGGCGCGCAGGGGGAGATCGGTCGCGGCGGCGGCGGCCTCGACGGCCTGCCGGATGGCGGGCTCGTCGATCGTCAGGATCAGCTTCACGCGCGCCGCCCGGATGCGGTAGACCAGATCCTTGGTGGTGAGCATGTTGGTGGCGGGAATGGCGACCGCGCCGATCTTGTGCAGACCGATGACCGCGAACCAGTAGGCGGCGCGCCGCTTGAGGATCAGCATGACGGCATCGCCTTTGCCGATCCCCTGCGCCTGGAACCAGGCCGCCGCCTGGTCGCTCAGCCGCGCGACGTCGGCCATCGTGTAGACGGCCTCGGCCCCGGCATCGTTGCACCAGACCAGCGCGCGGCGGTCGGGATCCTCGGCTGCGATCGCGTCGACGACATCCGTGCCGAAGTTGAAGTGCGCGGGGACCTCGACGCGGTAATGGGCGGCGAATTCCTCGTAGGAGTCGAAGGTCTTCCGGGGCAGCAGGCGATCCAGTAGCGGGGTGC
>JAAYZJ010000553.1 GCA_012514915.1 Lentisphaerota bacterium
ACGAGATCCGCGTCGCCGACAAAGTGATGAACGCCCATTTCGGCGGCACCTACATGGGCTACCTCTCGCTGGCGTCGACGAACGCGCTGCCCGGCCCGGGCGCGCTCGCCGCGGCCGTCGAGGCGCCACTCAAGGCGCGGCAGGCCGGGCTGGCCGCCGACGCCATGACGGGCGTCGAGGACGCCTTTGGCCGCCTGCTCGCCAAGGCCCGCGAACTCGACGCCTCGGCGGAGACGCGCGATGCGTTCTTCGCCCGGTGGCAGGACTTCGCCGCCGCGCAGATGGACGCCGCGCCGGACGAGCAGTACGACGCCTGGGAGGCCGCGAGCCTCTTCGCGGGCGAGCAGGCGCAGGCGGGGCAGGTCTTCAAAGATCCCGCCGTGCTCAACTGGATGGTCGGCCTGCAAGACCACCTGCTCGCGATCCAGAGCCCGGACGGCCGCCCGCTCGTCGGCAAGAGCAATTCGCTCGCCGATCTCGTCCGCACCGTGTACCGCGAGCTGATGGAGGGCAATCCCGAATACTACCGCATTCCCGACACCCGCGAGGGCGTCGCCCAGACCGTGCTGCAGTACGAGAGTTCGCACCGTCCGCAGGATCTGGCGCACTTCGTCCGCACGGACACCTGGCGGCGGACGAGCCTGTGGATTCAGCAGAAGAGCGGCGACAACCGCGACATGAAGGTCATCATCGATTCAGTGACGGACTACATCGCGGCGAATCCGCCCCCCGCCGGCGTCCAGGCCGAATGGTTCGGGCTGACCTACATCAACGTGATCTGGCAGGCGAAGATGGTCAGCGGCATGATGCTCGCCTTCCTCGGCAGCTTCGCGGCCGTGTGGCTCATGATGATCATCCTGTATCGCTCCGCGCTGTGGGGTCTGCTCGCGATGATCCCGCTGACGCTCACGATCGGCCTCATCTACGGCATGATCGGTTTCGTCGGCAAGGACTACGACATGCCGGTGGCGGTGCTCTCCTCGCTGAGCCTGGGCATGGCGGTGGACTACGCCATCCACTTCATCTCGCGGTCGCGCGAGATGGCCGCGAAGCACGGATCCTGGCAGGCCGCCTCGGGACCGATGTTCGGCGAGCCGGCGCGCGCCATCACCCGCAACGTGATCGTCATCGGCATCGGGTTCCTGCCGCTGCTGGCGGCGCCGCTCGTACCGTACCGCACGGTCGGCACGTTCATCGCGGCGATCCTGCTGACCGCCGGCGTGGCCACGCTCTTCCTGCTGCCGGCGATGATCACGGTCCTTTCGCGCTGGCTCTTCCGTGATCCCGCCCACCCCGTGCTGTGCAAGTGCGGCACGGTCTTCTTCGGCGCCGTCGCGGCCATCCTGACCATCGCCCTCAACATCCAGGGCTTCATCGGCGCGAGCTGGGGCGCGATGTCGATCGGAAGCCTCGCGTGTATCGCGGTGGTGGCCGTGTTCTGCTTTTTCAACAGCCGGCGCCGCAAATGCCGGCAGCTTCAACCGGCCGACGTGTCGGACACGTCAGACAAGGCGGACACGTCCGACCCTCGCGCATGAAAGGAACAACCATGAAGACCCTGCTTGCAACACTTTTCTCCCTTGCCGCCGCCGCCGCGTTCGCGCAGGACGCCGCGCCCTCCGTCGACACCATCGTGGCCCAGGCCAACCGGATGTCCTACTACCAGGGCCGAAACGGCCGCGCCAAGGTCTCGATGACCATCAAGGACTCGCAGGGGCGCGCGCGCACCCGCGAGTTCACGATCCTCCGGATGGATCTCGAGCCGGCGGGTGCCACGAACGACGTTTTCACGGGCGACCAGAAAATGTACGTCTACTTCGAGCGGCCCGCCGACGTCAACAAGATGGCGTACCTCGTGCACAAGCACGTCGACGGTCGCGACGACGACCGCTGGCTCTTCATGCCGGGCCTCAACCTCGTCAAGCGCGTCGCCGCCTCGGACAAGCGCACGAGCTTCGTCGGCTCCGACTTCTTCTACGAGGACGTTTCCGGCCGCTCGCCCG
>JAAYZJ010000554.1 GCA_012514915.1 Lentisphaerota bacterium
CGTGATAGCGTGCGTTCGTCCCGGGCCTCCATCAGATCGCGAACCAGATCGGCCGCCTTGTGGAATACAACCGGAATGCGGCGCTTGGCGGCTTCCACGCCCAGCGCGATGGCCAGATGCGTCTTGCCGGTGCCGATGGGGCCGGCGATGACGATATCCTCTCCGGCTTCCACGAAGCGGCAACTGGCCAACTCCAGCAGCTTCGGACGCGGGATGCCTTGCAGCGCATCCCACTCGATCTGTTCCAGCGTCTTGTGATCGGGGAACTGGGCCAGCCTCATATACCGGCGCGCCGCGTTCTCCTGACGGGTGCGCAGTTCGGCTTCCAGCAGTTCGCGCAGGTACTCCTCATACGGCCAGCCATCGTCGCGGGCGCGTCGTGCCACGGACGCATACTCCCGGGCGATGGTAGGCGTGCGCAACTGCCGGGCATGGCCCTGGATCACGGCTTGCAGGACGGCATCGCTCATGACGCACCTCCCACCGCCAGCAGATCGTAATCCGCGGCGCACCCCGCCTCGATCCGGACCATCCGCAGCACGGGCGGCACGACTGAATCGGCGAGCACGGGCCTCGGCGGCAAATGGCGAAGGAGTGTCAGCAAGTTCCCGGGCCCCTCCAGGGTGAAGGCCCCGGCCTCCAGCGCATCCTCCAGGGCCGCAGCCACCGGCGCCTGGCCGTGGTCCTTGACCGCACCCAGCACACCGGCCAGGATCCGACCGGCCTGGCGTCCCCCGTGTGTCGCTTCCAGCAAAGTCCACAGGCGCCGATACGGTTCGCCGAGTTCCGCCACCAGTTCCGGTGCAACCTGCCGGACGGCCTGGGGCTTGCGGGAGAGTTCCGCGAGGTAATCGCGGTACTCGATGCGCCTGCCCCCCGGTCGTTCCCGGGGACGGAGGGTCTCGTCTCCCCGGCAACAGAACCGGATGTCGGCCGCCCCAACCCAGGCCTCGGCGTCCAGCCGCGCCCAATGTTCGGGCAGCGAATAGACCGCCCCGCCCACTTTCACGGTCGAACCGCTGCTGACCGCCACGGGCGTCAAACAGCGCGGTTCGAACGGCGCAGCCGGCAACGGCAGCATCTGCGAGCGCTCGTCCTCGTACAGATCGGACAGCAACCGGCCGTCGCCGTGACGCCGCTCCCGCCACAGCCGCTCGACATCCTTGCGCACGGCTGCCGATATCGCATCCAGAGCCGGCCCGGACACGATCGGCGTCAGGTGCTGCAACCGGATCGACTTGCCCCGGCTCTCGACGCCCCCCTTGTCGTGCCCCTGCCCGGGTCGCGCGAAGCACGGTTCGAACAGGTAGTGACTGGCCAGTGCCCGGAATCGATCCGTCAGTTCCCGATCCCCCAGCCCCAGCAGCCGCTTCACCGCCGCCGACAGGTTGTCGTAGACGAGGCGCCGGGGCACGCCGCCCAGGTGCGCGAACGCACGCGCATGGCCGTCCAGAAAGCACGGCTGGTCGCAGCGGTCGTAAAGGTGGATGAAGTCCCGCCCCGAGTGCATCAGCCGTATCAGGAACTTCCAAACCCTGCGCCGGACGCCCCCCTCGTCAACCAACACCTCGAAGAAGTCAACCTGGGCCTCGTCCCCCGGGCGGTGGACCAGCGGAATGAATACTTCGGACAACCGCCGCCGTCGCTCCGCCAGATACCGCCGCACCGTCCGCTCACCAACCGTGACGCCCTCCTCGAGCAGTTGCCGGTGCAAACGCGGCGCCGTCAGCCGATGCTTGCCCGCCAGTCGCGGCCCCCACTCATCGAGCAACGCCTCGATCCGCGGGGCCATCGGCCCCAATACCGGTTGCGGACGTGGCGCCAACTCTTCCCGCCGTGGCTCCGACTGGACTAAATACTTCTGTACCGTTCGTCGGTTCAGCCCGAGTTGGCGAGCGATCCGCCGGACGCTCATCCCCTCCACGAAGTGCTTGTGCCGTATGACATGTGCCTGTTCCATCCTGAGCATGCTCCTTTCCTTCCTGACGCCCCATTGCGTCGGAAGGAATCATGCCTCAGGGTGGTGCACTTTCCGATGGCCGATTGGTGCAC
>JAAYZJ010000071.1 GCA_012514915.1 Lentisphaerota bacterium
CACGCTGGTTGGTGGCCAGCGAGTAGAGCGCCGTCGCCATGGTGATGCCGGCGGAAGGGCCGTCCTTCTTCGTCGCCCCGGCCGGCACATGCAGGTGGATCTGCTCGTGCTCCAGCCGGCGGGTCGCCTCGGGATCGTCCTTCAGCAGCTTGCGGATGTAGGAGTAGGCGATCTCGGAGCTCTCGACCATCACGTCGCCGAGCTGGCCGGTGTGTTTGAAGGCGGCGTGCTCGCTGGGCAGGCTGATGGCCTCGATCACCAGCACGTCGCCCCCCAGGCTCGTCCAGGCCAGGCCGGTGGCCACGCCGACGCCGGGCCGCGTGACATTGGGGTCGTCGAAAAAGGCGGGTCGCCCGAGCATCTTCTCGACATCGCCGGTCCCGACGGTGATCTTCCGGGCTCCGCTCTCGATGATGGTCCGTGCCGCCTTGCGCATGATCTTGCGGATCTGCTGTTCGAGGCTGCGGACGCCGGCTTCGCGCGCCCAGCCGTCGATGATGCGGCGCAGCGCCGCCGGGGCGATCGCGATCTGGTCGGCCTTCAGGCCGCTCGCCTCCCTGGACTTGGGGATCAGGTAGCGCCGGGCGATCTCGAGCTTCTCCTGCAGGATGTAGCCGGCCAGGTTGATCACCTCCATGCGGTCGAGCAGCGGGCGGGGAATGGTGTCGAGCTGGTTCGCCGTGCAGATGAAGAAGACGTTGCGCAGGTCGAACCGCACGTCGAGGTAGTGATCGAGAAAGTCGGCGTTCTGCTCGGGATCGAGCACCTCCAGCAGGGCCGAGGCGGGGTCGCCCTGGTAGCTCATGCCGATCTTGTCGATCTCGTCGATCATGATCACGGGGTTGGCGCTCTTGCACAGCTTCATCACCTGGATGAGCTTGCCCGGCATCGCCCCGATGTAGGTGCGGCGGTGCCCCTTGATCTCCGCCTCGTCGCGCATCCCGCCCACGCTGAAGCGGTAGAAGTTGCGCCCCACCGCGCCGGCGATCGAACGCCCCAGCGAGGTCTTCCCCACGCCGGGCGGCCCCACGAAACAGAGGATCGAGCCCGAGATGCCGCCCTTGAGGACGCCCACCGCCAGGAACTCGAGGATCCGCTCCTTGACGTCCTGCAGTCCGTAATGGTCCTCGTCGAGCAGCCTGGCCGCCCGCTTGAGGTTCATCTGGTCGTCGGTGACGACGCCCCACGGCAGGGCCGTCAGCCAGTCGAGGTAGTTGCGGCTGACGGAAAACTCGGGGGAGACGGGCTCGATGAGCTTGAGCTTCTCGATCTCCTCGTCGAAGCGCTCCTTGGCCTCGGGCGAGAACTTGAGCTCCGCCGCGCGCGCCAGCAGGCGGTCGACCTCCGAGGCCTTGCCCTCCTTCTCGATGCCGAGCTCCTTCTTGATCGCGCGGAGCTGCTCGCGCAGGAAGAATTCGCGCTGGTTCTTGGAGATCTTCTCCTCGACCTGGCTGCCGATCTTGACCTGGATGCGCGAAATGCTGATCTCCTTGTGCAGCAGGACCAGCACCTTGTCGAGCCGGTCGCGGATGTTGACCGTCTCGAGCACGTCCTGCTGTTCGCCGGCCGACGCGGTGGTCAGGGCGGCGGCGATGTCGGCCAGGCGGCCGGGCTCCGAGAGGCTGCCGTGCTGCATCAGGAGGGCCAGCTCCTCCTTGTGGAGCGGATTGAGCTGAACCAGGCTCTTGATCGCCTGCACGACGGAGATCGAGTAGGCCTTGAGCTCGGTGTTCTCGCTCATGTCCGGCTCGAGCAGGTACTCGACCCGCGCCGTCACGACCGGCTTCTCCGCCGTGCACCGGACGATGCGCAGCCGCTCGTGGGTCGCGACCAGCATCTGGAGCAGGTTCTCGTTGGGCTGGTTGACCTGCAGGATCTCAGCGACCACCCCGACGCGGTGGAGGTCCTCGGGAGCGGCCTGCGGCGCGGGCTCGGCGCCGGGCGCCGGTTCCTTGCGCAGTACGACGGCGACGTACTTCTCCTTGCGCTTGAGGCGGTCGGTCAGCACCGTGATCAGCTCGGGGTTGTCGATCATCATCGGCGCGTTCAGCCGCGGGAACATGGGGCGGCCCACGACGGGGATGACGGGCAACTCCTCGGGATAGAGGTCGCGCGCCAGCACGAGGGCCGGCGGGGTCTCGGGCGCCTGCTCCGGCGAGGCGGACGCGATGAGTTCAACGGGAGGGTTCGACGGTTTGCTTTTTTTCGGGGCCATGAATCAAATCCTTGCGCGGCGGCTCACCTGGACTCGCCCCGCTGGAATGAAGCCGGGGCGGACGAACAAAAATCAGTATGATCGTGACGGGAATGCCGTCGGGTGTCAAGCCGCGACTTGTCGTCCGACCCCGTTTGCTGTATAGTTGCACGCAACCAACCCCCTTAACGGCTGGAGATGAACATGCTCTTCAACATTTTCCCCGTCGCGCTGGCCGCGCTCCTCCTCGCGGCCTCCGCCCGGGCCGCGTGGGAGGATACCGGCGCGCCGCGCCGCCCCGCCCCGGCTCCCGTCCGCCAGCCCGCGCCGGCGGATATCCCCCCCGCGCCGCGTCCGCGCCGCGCCCCGCCGGCGGCCGCGCGCGGCACCCCCGTGGCCCCCGCCGCGTCCTACGGCGCCGTTCCCCCCGATCTTTATTCGCCGTTTCTCGATCCACAGGTCGAGCCGCGCCGCTGGTTCAGCATCCTCTACGCCACGGCGGCCGCGGTCGAGGGAAGTCCCGACGACCTGCCCGTGGTCGAAGTGGCCGGGCGCTTCAACCTGGCCCAGTGGCGCAATGTCCTCTCGGGCGACCTCGACATCGATCTCCGCCTGCGCAGCATCATCTTCGCCAACGACGCCAACTATCCGGTCATGCCGACGGGCCTGATCGAACTGCCGCTCGAGGCCGAGTGGACCTGGCGGTTCCTGAACGGTTTTTCCTGGCAGATGGGGATGCGCCCCGGCGTCTACGCCGATGTCGAGGCGCTGGGCGATGGGTTCGGTATTCCGTTCAAAGGCGCCCTGTATGTTGCCGTGACCCCCGAGTTCTCGTTCATGGTCGGGGCGGAAGTCCGCCCGGGATGGAACCTGGTGGCCATGCCCCTCGTCGGTATCGCCTGGGAGCCCGCCGACTTTTTCCGTCTGATCCTGGCCGCGCCGCAGTCCACGGCCCTGATCCAGGTCGGCCCCGTCGGCCTGTTCGGCACGCTGGCCTGGCGCAACACCACGTTCGGCATGTCGGGCGAGGATGGCGACCCCGACCAGTTGACCCTCGAGGATCTGCAACTGGGCGGCGGGCTCAGCATCGCCTTTACCGACTCCTTCCGTCTGACAGCCGAGGGCGGCCTGCTGGTCAACCGCACGCTGCTGGCCGAGGACGATTCTTCCGACGATGAACTCGACCTCGACGACGCCCCCTATTTCCGCCTCACTCTGGGCGGATCCTTCTAACCCTCACGCACGCGCAGGATGTCCTCATGGCCGCCTTGATCCTCGATGGCAAACGCTTGGCCGCCCGGCTGAACGAACAGACCGCCGCCGCCGCCCGCGAATGGGCGGAGCACACCGCCTGTCGCCCGGGACTCGGCGTCGTCCTGGTCGGCGACGACCCGGCATCGGTCTCCTACGTCACCGCCAAGGAGCGGGCCTGCGCCGCCGTCGGCTTCCACTCCGGGGAGCACCGTCTCCCCGCCTCCGCCTCGCAGCAGGAGGTTCTCGCGGTCGTCCGCCGGCTCAATGACGATCCCGCCATCCACGGCATCCTCGTGCAGCTCCCCCTGCCGAAGGGCATCGACGAGCAGACCGTCGTCGAGGCGATCGATCCCGGCAAGGATGTCGACGGCTTCACGCCCGTCAACGTCGGCCGCATGATGATCGGCCAGCCCTGCTTCCTCCCCTGCACGCCGCACGGCATCATCCGGCTGCTCATCGACAGCGGCATCGAGACGGCGGGGCGCCACGCCGTCGTCGTCGGGCGCAGCAACATCGTCGGCAAGCCGGTGGCCCATCTGCTCATGCGCAAGGCGCCCGGCGGCAACGCGACTGTCACCGTCTGCCACACGGGGACGCGCGGACTGGCCGGCTTCACGCGGCAGGCCGACATCCTGGTCGTCGCCGCCGGACGTCCCCGCACCGTCACGGGGGAGATGATCAAGCCGGGCGCGGCGGTGATCGATGTGGGGGTCAACCGCGTGGCCGATGCATCGGCCCCGCGGGGATACCGTCTCGTCGGCGATGTCGACTTCGACTCGGCGTGCGGGGTGGCGGGCTGGATCACGCCGGTTCCCGGCGGCGTCGGCCCGCTGACCATCGCCATGCTGATGCGCAACACGCTCGAGGCGGCGCAGCGCGCCGCCGCGCGGGATTCGCGGGGAGGAAAGGGATGAACATGTCTGATTGGCGCAAGGAACTGGGCAGCATTCTGGAGGGGCGCGCGCGGGCCAGCCGCGCCGAGCAGGAGAACGCGCAGTTCGACACCTTCCTGCAGCAGGTCGCCTCGCCGGCGCTTCACGAGCTGGCCGACGAGCTCAAGCGGCACAAGCGCGACGCCCAGGTGCGGACCGCCCCCGCCGCCATCCAGTTGACGGTGCGCAACGGCGACATCGAGGAGATCGCCTTCCGCGTCCTCAAGCGGTCGGTGCCGAACGGCATCGTCCCCTACGCCGAGGTGCGCCTCCGCAAGGGATTGCGCCTCGTCAAAACCGAAAGCGTCCTGCGCGACACCCCGGCCGTCGCGACGATCGAGGAGGCCTGCCGGGACGATGTCATCCAGTGCTTCCTCAAGCATTACCGCATGGTGCTCGATGCCGAGCAGGCTTGACCGCGACCGGCTGATCGAGCTCCTGACCCGACACGCGACGCCGGGCGACGAGGCGCAGGTCGGCGCCGTCCTGGTCCGCGAGTGGCTCCGGGCCGGCTGGCGCCCGCGCGGGCTGGGCGCTCACGCCGTGCTGGCCGAAGCGCCGGCTCACCGCGACCCGCAGGCACCGCTGCTGCTGGTCTGCGCCCACATGGACGCCCCGGGTTTCGCGATCCATGCCTGCCCGCCGGCCACCGCGCCGGCTCGGGGCGCCCGGCGTCGGGCGCCGCACTGGGCGTTGACCCCGCTGGGCGGGCCTGGGCTGGGCGGCGGAACCACGCCGGGCTGGCTCAAGTGCGCCGGCGGCGTGATGGACGTGGTCATCGGCGGCGGCCACGCCGAGGGTGGCGATGCCGACGATGCCGAAGACGCCTGCCCGCCCATCTTCTGCCGGCTCCGGCCGTCCGACACCGCCAACCCGCTGGCGCAGACCGTGCGGCCGGGCGACCGCGTCTGCTTTGCCGCCGAGCCGCGGCTGCGGGGTAACTGCATCACGTCGCCGTTCCTCGACAACCGCCTCGGCTGCTGGCTGGTGGCGGAACTCCCCCGGCTGGCGCGCGATTGGACGTCGCCCTACCGGCTGGTGGTCGCCGCCACCGGCGGCGAGGAGTTCACCGGACACGGCGCGGCCGTGCTGGCCCATCATCTCCGGCCCGATCTGACGATCGTGCTCGATGCCACCTATGTCAACGCGGAGCAGGGGGTGCGTCTCGGCGGCGGCCCCGTCCTCACGCTCAGCGACCGCTCGGTGCTGATCCCGCCCGCGCGCCGCGACGCCCTGCTCGACCGCTTCGCCCGCGCCGGTCTGCCGTTGCAGACCGAAGTCTACAACACGAGCGGCACCGACGCCGGCGCCTTTCCGCGCCAGGGCGTGTTCACGCCCGTCCTCCCCCTCTTGATCCCCACCACCGGCAACCACAGCGCGGCCGAAACGGCCGACTTGCGCGACGCCGCCACCCTGCTGCAGGGCATCCGGATGCTTGCCGAGACCACGGCCCAACCTGCTGGGGGGCCTTCCCCCATGGTTGAATAC
>JAAYZJ010000555.1 GCA_012514915.1 Lentisphaerota bacterium
CTCGCTGCGCGGCTTCGGCGAGAACGCCCACGGACGCACGCTGATCCTGCGCGACGGCCAGCGGCTCAACAGCCCCGACCTGGCGGGCGTCAACTGGCTGCAGCTCCCCGTCAGCATGGTGGAGCGCATCGAGATCCTGGAGGGACCCCAGAGCGTCCTCTACGGCGATCACGCCGTCGGCGGCGTCGTCAACGTCATCACGCGCGACGACGCGCGGCCCGCGCGCACCGAGGTCGCGGTGCAGGGCGGCTCCCACGGCACCTACGGCGCCAGCCTGGCAACGCGCCAGGCGGCAGGCGAGACCCGCGCCACGGCGGGGGCCGACTGGCAGACCAGCGACGGCTACCGCCGCAACGGCGACTTTGACTCGCTCAACCTGCGCGCCGGCGTCGACCTGCCGCTGAGCGACACGCTGCACGCCGCCCTGCTGGGCACTTACGACCACATGGTCAACGGCATGCCCGGCTACCTGACGCGCGAGGCCATGCGCGAGGATCCGCGCCAGACGACGTCGCCCGATGACGAGGCCGAGACCGATACCTACAACGCCAACCTCTCGCTGCGCTGGTTCGCAACCCCCGACCAGGAGGTGAACACGGCGCTGATCGTCAACCGCCGCGAGGCGGCCAGCGACTTCCATAGCTGGATGAGCTTCACCGAGACCGTCGTCGATAGCCTGACTTTCACCCTCAACCACAAGCTCGACGGCACCCTGCTGGCACGCCCGGCCCGGCTGCTCAGCGGCGTTGACCTCTATCTCGACCGCCTGGAGGCCGACCGCTTCGCCGATGCCGCCACGAGCATCCGCCTGCTGAACGCCACCGTCGACAAGGGGAGCTTCGGCGCCTTCATCAACGGCGAGACCGACCTCGCCGACAAGCTGACCCTGGCCCTCGGCGGGCGCGTCGAGCTCGCCCGCTATGCCGCCGACGTGGCCACCCCCGACGGCCAGACGGTGGTCGACGACAGCACGACACACACCGTCGAGGCCCTGACGGCCAGCCTGCTCTACCGCCCGCTGCCCGCCGTCAAGCTTTACGCCAGCCTCTCCAGCCTCTACCGCCTGCCGTTCCTGGACGAGCAGATCAGCTACTACGGCTACGGCAGCGACACACTCTACGACGATCTCGATCCCGAGCGCGGCCTCTCGGGCGAGATCGGAGGCAACTGGCAGTTCGCCCCCGGCTGGGCGGCCGAGTTCAACGCCTACTGCATGGCGATGCGCGACGAGATCGTCTACAACCCCGTGACCAGCCGCAACGACAACCTCGACGAGACGCGCCACCAGGGAGTCTCCACGGCGCTCCGCTGGGAACGCGCCGACCTCGGCATGCTCCGCCTGCGCTACACCCTGACCGACGCCCGCTTCAGCGACGGCGTCAACGATGGCAACGACGTGCCGCTCGTGCCGCGCCACCACCTGTCGCTGACAGGCCAGGCGCAGTTGCCGCTCGACCTCGCGCTCCTGGCCACGATCAACGTCTGCGGGAACCAGTATGTCGGCGGCGACAACGCCAACACGGCCGAGACGCTCCCCAGCTATGCGACGCTCGATCTGGCGCTGCGCTACCAGCCGGCCCGCCGCCCCGACCTCACCCTCCTCGTGGGGGTCGACAACGTGCTGGACGAGAGCTACGCCAACGTCGCCTACGCCGGTTTCCAGGGAACGGGTTACTATCCGGCGCCGGAACGGACGTTCAAGGGGGCGCTCAGCTACGCTTTCTAAAGCGGGCGGAGCCCCCACC
>JAAYZJ010000556.1 GCA_012514915.1 Lentisphaerota bacterium
TCGGATCATCAGCCATCGATGATCCGCCGCCCCTCGACCCGCTCGAAAAGTCGCCGGTTCCGCGTGGCCAGCAGCGCCCGATGCTCCAGCGCCCAGGCGGCGATCCAGAGATCGGCCTTGGAAAACGACTCGGATTGTCGTCTATGCCGGGCGAGCCGATCATAGACCCTCGAGTCAAGTGCAATGGTTTTCGTGGCCATGTATGTAGTCAGATACTGTCAAGCCCATCCCAGCCCATCCGAGCCCCTCCGGAACCTTTATCAGATTGCACACCTGCCGGAATATGATAATCTTTCCGCATTTAGGATCCTCATCGACTATGACGACACCCCCCGCCACCATCGGCAGCCGTATTCGGGCATTCCGCGAACGGCTGCAGCTCACACCCGCCGACCTCGCCCGGCAGACCGGTTTTGACGAGCCGCTGATCGCCGCCATCGAGAGCGACATCGTCTACCCCTCGATCGGCACGCTGGCCCGGCTGGCGCGCGCCCTGGGCCAGCGCCTGGGAACGTTCATGGACGACCAGTTCCATGCCGACCCCCTGATCGTCCGCGCCGAGCAGCGCCAGGGAGCAGCGCCCACGCACAAGGCCGAGACGGTCGCCGACGGCTTCAGCTACTCGCCCCTGAGCCGCGGCAAGACCGACCGCCACATGGAGGCGTTCTACATCGAAATCACCCCCGAGGCCGGCGAGCTGCTCTCGTCGCACGAGGGCGAAGAGTTCATCGTCGTCGTCTCGGGCGAGATCGAGCTGACCTACGGCGATACCCGCCACATACTCAACCCGGGCGACTCGGCCCACTACAACTCCGTCGTCCACCACCTGGTCAAGGCCCACGGCGGGCAGCCCGCCGCGATCTACGCCGTGGTCTTCATCCCCTACTGAGCGCGGTGCCAGACCTCGCCTGGTTGCCATTCCAGGTATCCTGCGCATCCTGTAATCCTGTCAACACACCCCGAGCGCGTTGTATGTCGCCATCCGTCTTCCGTCTGACCGATCCCTTCGGCACCGCCCCTTCCAAGCCACCCTTCACACAGGCTGTCTCGACCGGCGTGCCGTGGAACAACCTGCCGATCACCCGCGACGACACGCTCGGCAGCCTGCTCGACCAGTCGGTCGCCCGCTGCGGCCCGCAGGACGCGCTGGTCTTCGCCGACCGTAATTTCCGGCTCACCTGGTATGAATTCGCGGAGCTGGTCGACCAGATGGCCTGCGGCCTGATGGCGCTTGGTGTGAAGCGCGGCGAGAAGATCGCCATCTGGGCAACCAACGTGCCGCACTGGATCCCGCTGATGTTCGCCGCGGCCAAGATCGGCGCCATCCTGCTGCCGCTCAACACCAACTACCGCGCGACCGAACTCGATTTCGTCCTCAAGCAGTCCGACACGGAAAACCTCTTCCTGATCAACGGCTTCCGCGACATCGACTACCTGCAGACCGTCTACGAACTCGTGCCCGAGCTCAAAGAGCAGCCGCGCGGCCGGCTCCGCTCACCCAAGTACCCGCACCTCAAGCGGGTCTTCTTCCTCGGGCCGGAGAAGCACCGCGGCCTCTATTCGCTCAACGAGTTGCTGGCGCTCGCCGTGCAGACACCGCGCGACGCCTACGAGACCCGGCAGCGGGAACTGAACGCCCACGACGTCGTCAACATGCAGTACACCTCCGGCACCACCGGGTTCCCGAAGGGCGTTCAGTTGACCCACTCGAACATCGCCAACGATGGCTTCTGGATCGGCGCCTGCCAGAACCTCTCCTGCGCCGACCGGGTGTGCATTCCCGTGCCGCTCTTCCACTGCTTCGGCTGCGTGCTGGGGGTGATGGCCTGCGTCAACCACGGATCGACGATGGTCATGGTGGAGAAGTACGATCCCATCCACGTCATGATGTCGATCGAGCAGGAACGCTGCACGGCCTGCTACGGCGTGCCGACGATGTACATCGCCATCCTCGATCACCCGCTGTTCAACAAGTTCGACTACTCGTCGCTCCGCACCGGCCTCATGTCGGGCTCGCCTTGTCCCGAAAAGCGGATGAAACAGGTCTTCGACCAGATGAACATGCGGGAGATTTCGATCCCTTACGGCCTGACCGAGGCCGGCCCGGTCATGACCCAGACCCGCTACTTCGAGAAGGACATGCGGAACAAGTGCAAGACCATCGGCCAGGCGCTGCCCGGCATCGAGGTCGCCATCATCGACCCCGAGACGGGCGAAATCTGCGGCATCGACCAGCCGGGCGAAATCTGCTGCCGCGGCTACAACACGATGCAAGGATACTACAAGATGCCCGAGCAGACGGCGGCCTGCATCGACGCCCGCGGCTGGCTGCACTCCGGCGACATCGGCCACATGGACGCGAACGGCTATTTCTATATCACCGGACGCCTCAAGGATCTGATCATCCGCGGCGGCGAGAACATCTCGCCGAAGGAGGTCGAGGATTTCATCGGGCACATGGAGGGCGTCAAGGACGTCCAGCTCGTCGCCCTGCCCAGCAAGAAATACGGCGAACAGCCCGCGGCCTTCATCATCCGCATGGAAAACGCGGCCATCACCGAGACCGACGTGCAGGACTACTGCCGCAACAAGATCGCCTGGTTCAAAATCCCCAAGTACATCCACTTCGTCGACGCCTTTCCGCAGACGGCCAGCGGCAAGATCCAGAAATTCAAACTACGCGAACAGGCCGTGCAGCTCTGGCCGGACGCTTAAGGAACCCGAACATGACACAACTCCAAGCCGCCCAAGCCGGCCAGATCACCGAAGCGATGCGCCAGGTCGCGCATGACGAAAACCTTCCCGCCGAGCGCGTGCGCGAGGCCGTGGCCGCCGGCCACGCCGTGATTCCGCTCAACCCCGCCCACCGAGGGGCGCGCCCGATCGGCGTGGGACGGATGTTCCGCACCAAGGTCAACGCCAATCTCGGCCGGTCGCCGACGCAGTCGGAGCAGGGCGGCGAGCTCGCCAAGCTGGCGGTCGCGTTGCAGGCCGGAGCCGACTTCGTCATGGACCTCAGCGTGGGGCCGGAACTGGGCGTGATCCGCCGGGGAATGCTCGACGCCTCGCCCGTGCCGCTGGGCACCGTGCCCGTGTACGAGACGCTGGCGCGCGCGGCGGACGATCTGCCGGTGCTGGATGTCGACCTGCTGCTGAAGGTGATCCGCGAGCAGGCCGAGCAGGGCGTCGACTTCATGACGCTGCACGCCGGCCTGCTGCGGGCGCACATCCCCCTCGCGCTGACGCGCATCATGGGGATCGTCAGCCGGGGCGGCGCGATCATGGCGGAATGGATGCAGCAGCATCGCGCCGAGAACCCCCTCTACACGCGCTGGGACGAGGTGCTCGAAATCCTGGTCGAACACGACGTGACCGTCTCGCTCGGCGACGGGCTGCGGCCCGGCTGCCTGGCCGACGCCAGCGATGCGGCGCAGTTCGGCGAGCTCGATGTGCTGGGCGACCTCGTGCGGCGAACCCGCGCGCGCGGCGTCCAGGTGATGGTCGAGGGGCCCGGGCACG
Organism: Lentisphaerota bacterium; assembly: GCA_012514915.1. GTDB lineage: Bacteria > Verrucomicrobiota > Kiritimatiellia > RFP12 > JAAYLN01 > JAAYLN01. Next base: position 3,520 of record JAAYZJ010000556.1, read on the forward strand.
TCCCCTTCGACCAGATCCAGGAGAACATGGAGCGTCAGCAGCGTATCTGCGACGGCGCGCCGTTCTACGTGCTGGGGCCGATCGTGACCGACATCGGCGCGGGCTACGA
>JAAYZJ010000557.1 GCA_012514915.1 Lentisphaerota bacterium
AACCTGGGCATATTTCACCCGACGGAGTCAAGGGTAGGCCGTCATCCCGGCGGCGTCAAGGGGAAAACCCGGGCAAAACGCGGGGCAGCAACATTGAAGGTGACATTCCCCGCCACGCGTGCGACACTTGATCCACGCACACCACGCCATTGCCGACCGCCATGTCCGCCCAGACCTGCCATCCCAACATCGTCATCATCTGCTCCGACCAGCACCGTGCCGACACGATCGGCAGCTATGGCAGCACGATCTGCCGCACCCCGGCGCTCGACCGGCTGGCCAGCCAGGGTGTGCAGTTCGACCGGTGCCTGGCCAACAACCCCGTCTGCAGCCCGTCGCGCGCCACGATCCTGACGGGCTGCCAGAGCGCGCGCCACGGCCTGGTGCGCAACGGCTACGCCCTCCCGCACCGCCTGCCGACCGTGGCCGAAACGCTCCAGGCCCATGGCTACCGCACGCACGCCGTCGGCAAGCTGCACATCACCCCGCACAACCAGGGCATCGCCGAGGCACCCTTCTATGGCTTCGAGGCGGTCGAAAACAGCGAGGATCCCAAGATCGGCCCCTATCTCGACTGGGCCATCGAGCACTATCCCGACTACGCGGGCTACCTGATCGGCACGCTCTTCAACCTGCCGACCGACGACGCCTACTGGCGGGGGAAGCGCGATCTGCGCCAGGAGGTCGCCCGTTGCCGCGAGCAATTCGTCAAGCCGCATGAGATCAGCGCGACCTGCAACTGGGGCTACGGCCATTTCTCGCCCCTGCCGGAGGAGGCGCACCAGACGACCTGGATCACCAACCGGGCGATCGCCGCCGTCGAGGCCCACGCCGGCGAGCGACCGCTGATGCTGTGGGTCGGCTACCAGGATCCGCACAACCCCTTCGATCCCCCGGCGCGCTTCCGCGCCCCGTACGCGCCCGACGCCATGCCGTCGCCGATCGGCCGCGACGTGGACGATACGCCGCTGCCGCCGCATCTGCGCGCCTTCCGGCGGTCGCTGTCGGGCTTCACCGACCACGATTGGCGGACCCTCAAGGCGCTGTACTACGGATCGGTCAGCTTCATGGACGCCGCGATCGGCCGCCTGCTCCAGACGGTCGAGCGCCGGCTCGACATGCGCCACACGATCGTCGTCTACCTGGCCGATCACGGCGAGATCCTCGGCGACCACGGGATTTGCGGCAAATGGGCCTATCATTACGACGCCTGCACGCGCGTGCCGATGATCTGGCGCCAGGACGGGCGCTGGGCCGGCGGCGCCCGCCGGTCCGCCATCATCGAGCTGGGCGACTTCGCGCCGACGCTGCTCGACGCCGCCGGCATCGGCGCGGGGCCCGCGATGGACGGCGCCTCGTATCTGCCCCTGCTGGCGGGCGAGTCGCTCCCCGGGTGGCGCGACCACGCCTACGTGGAGAGCTACAACGGCGCGCCGACCGACCCGACCCCGCCGCCACTCTGCTGGCCGCGGACGATCCGCACGGATCGCTACCGCTGCACGTTCTATGCCGATCCCGCGGTCGGCGAACTCTACGACCTGCAAGAGGATCCCGGCGAATGCCGCAACCGGTATGCCGATCCCGCCTGCCGCGCGATCGTCGACGAACACCGCCAGCGACTGGTCTCGCGCCTCATCCTGCGCGATTATCCCCTGCCTGAACGTCCGTTCGACGTCTGACACTCCCCCGCACACCAAACCACCACACAGTCGACAAAGCTCGCGACAAAGATTTGACACCCCCCACACCCCCACACTGGAGACCGACACCATGTCCCGTTTCATCCCCTTCCCCGCCTATCCCGACACGGCGCCCATCGACCTGCGGTTCGTCTTCGCCGGCGAGGCGCCGGCGGGCCGCCACGGCTTCCTGAAGGCCGTCGGCGATCATTTCGAGTTCGAGGACGGCACCGAAGCCCGTTTCTGGGGGACGAACTTCAATTCGGGACTCTGCTTCCCCTCGCACGACTACGCCGAGCAGGTCGCCGAGCGGCTCGCAAAATACGGCTGCAACATCGTCCGCTTCCATCAGATGGACTCCGAGTGGGCGACCCCGAACATCTTCCAGTTCACCAAGGGGCCGCGCCAGGCCGCCTCGAGCGCCCCTGATCCCGAAAGCCTCGACCGGCTCGACTACCTGATCGCCTGCCTCAAGAAGAACGGCATCTACGTCTACCTGGACATGCTGACCTACCGCAAGTTCAAGTCGGGGGACGGCGTCGCGAACGCCGACCTGCTCGGCGACTGCGCCCGTCCGTTCAACTGCACCCATCCGACGCTCATCGCGCTCCAGAAGCGGTTCATGGAGCAGATGTGGACACATGTCAACCCGTACACCGGCGTGGCCTACAAGGACGAGCCGGCCATCGCGCTATCCGAAATCGTCAACGAGGACGACCTCTTCTCGCGCAAGGTGGCCCGCATCGACCCCTACTTCGGGCACTATTGCGAGTTGTACCAGGCCTGGGCGACCAGGGAAGGGGTCGCCTACGATCCGGCGACGTTCGATCCCGACGCCAACGACGACGACCAGGTCCGCTTCAAGATCGAGGTGATGGAGAACCACTACCGGGAGATGATGGCGTTCCAGCGCGGCCTGGGCGTCAAGATCCCGCTGACGGGCACCAACTGGGCGATCAACGGCGCGGTCACCCTGGCGCAGAACGTCACGGATTTCAACGACGGCCACGCCTATTTCTCCTGGGGCCGGTTCGACGCCACCAACCGCCGCTGCATCGAACTCGGTCTCTCGCAGCAGCCGGGGGTGCTCGGGCGGCTGGCCTTCCACCGGCTGCCGGACAAGCCCTATTTCGTCTCGGAATGGGACATGGTCTGGCCCTGCGACTACCGGGCCGAGTCGCCCATCCTGATGGCGGCCGTCGGCTGCCTGCAGAACTGGGCCGGGTTCACGATCCACACCTACGCCTACAGCAACCGCCACACCCCGTACCAGCCGCTCGGGCAGGAAGTGAGCTCGCGCAGCATCGGCAACGGCTACCACCGCCAGGGGCAGTTCGCGACTTGGAACGATCCGGCCAAGTTCGGCGTCTTCTACCACGCCGCGCTGATCCTGCGCCGGGGCGACGTCAAGCCCTCTGCCGGCAGTGTCGCGATCAAGGTCGACGACCTGCGGCTGCGGAATCCCGCATCGATGGATCTGCTGCCCGAGCACACGCGCGTGGGCTCCGAATACGACGGCGTGCCAGCGACGACCGCCCGGAAGCATCTGGGCTACAACGATCCGCCGCTGCTCGACGCGTCGAAGAAGGAAGTCGCCTCCGACACCGGCGAGCTGTATCGCAACTGGGATCGCGAGTTCGGCCGCGTCGACACGCCCCGCTCGCAGGTCCTGTACGGATTTCTGGGACGGAACCGCCCCCTGAAGACCACCGACCTGACGGTCGATGCCCGCAGCGATTTCGCCGTCGTCGCCCTCTCGTCGCTGACGGACGAGGCGATCACCGCCACGGACAACCTCCTGCTGTCGGCCATCGGGCGGGCCCGCAACACCGGCGAGCGGCGCGAGCACGACCAGGTGGTCGACATCGGTGCCTGTCCGATCCTGGCCGAGGTCATCGAGGCCGAGGTGTCGATCCGGACCGACCGACCCAACCTCAAGATCTGGAGCATCAGCGCCGAGGGTTTCTACGTCGGCCAGGTGCCGGCCACCTACGCGGACGGCGTCCTGACGTTCCGCATCGGCGCCGACTACCCCTCGATCTACTATCTGATCCGGACCGAGTAGGCGCGCGATGGACGTCAGTCTGTTCCTGGTCGCCGCCCTCTGCCTGGGGGCGGCGCTCGCGCAGGGGTTCAGCGGTTTCGGGTTCGGCATCATCCTGATGGCGACGCTCTCGCTGTGCGGGGCCGATCTTGAACGCGCGTCGGTCCTGGCGACGCTGCTCTCCACCGTGCTGGTGATCTCGTTGCTGTTCCAGACGAGTCGGCGCATGCGGGTCGACTGGAAGCAGGCCGGCCTGCTGGGGATCGGCCTGCTCGCCGGCGTGCCGATCGGCTACCGGCTGCTGCTGCGCTATGGCGACATGCCGGCCGGCCGCATCGCCTTCGGCCTCGTCCTGATCGCCTTCGCGGTGAACCGGATGGCCACGCCGCATCTCAAGCGCCGCATCGCGCTGGGACTGGCGCCGGTGTTCGGCCTGTTCAGCGGCCTGCTGGGCGGCGCCTTCTCCAGCGGCGGCCCGCCGGTCGTCATCTACCTGTACACGCAGGAGGACGATCCGCGGCAGGCGGTCGGCACGACGCAGGCCGTCTTCCTGAGCAGCAATCTCTACCGGCTGGGGTGGGTGGCCTGCGGCGAGCGGGGCCTCACGGCCGCGCTCGGCTGGCGGGCGCTGCTGCTGGCCCCGGTCGTTGTCGCCGCGGGATATGCCGGCTTCCGGCTCGCGCGGCGCTTCTCGCTGCGGCCGTTCCTGGCCGCAGTCTACGGCGTGATCATCCTCGCGGGGTGCATCAGCGTGTATAAGGGCGTTTGTGGATGCTGGTAGAACGGAACGTATCGGACCGTTCCCTGATGGATGCGCGGTCCGATACGTCCCGCACTACCGGGAAACACTGGGGACAGCAAAATTGTGACACTTTCTCCAATTCAGCGGACTGCACAATTTAGTCAATTTTCTTGCGGCAATTTGATGGCGTTGACGCTTCATATAGGGTCCCCTATTCCATTCCCTATTCCCCCCTTGGCGAGCTTGGCGGTTCACGACTACAGTCGACTCCTGTCGACTACCATCGACCCCAGCAAGAGGGGCTGTAAAACTATCCGCTGTAAAAACTTTCCGCTTGCCGACGGACGTTTCTATATATAGAATCGCTTTATTTCAACCCGTTAGGAGTCGCACATGAGCACCATCGGCAGGCCGGCCTTCGGCAACAACCCCGACGAGCGGGGCTTTTTCGGTCAATACGGGGGGCAGTTTCTGCCGCCGCAGCTCGAGAAACCGTTTGCGGAGATCACCGAGGCCTACCACCGCATCGCGAACGACGCCGGCTTCATCGCCGAGCTGCGCAGCATCCGCAAGCACTTCCAGGGGCGGCCGACCCCGGTCTACCATGCCCGGAAATTGTCGCTTTCGAACGGCGGCGCGCACATCTACCTCAAGCGCGAGGATCTGAACCACACCGGCGCCCACAAGATCAACCACTGCATGGGCGAGGGCCTGCTGGCGACGTACATGGGGAAGAAGAAGCTCATCGCCGAGACGGGCGCGGGGCAGCACGGGGTCGCGCTGGCGACGGCCGCGGCCTATTTCGGACTGGCGTGCGAGATCCACATGGGCGAGGTCGACATCGTCAAGCAGGCCCCCAACGTCAGCCGCATGAAACTGCTGGGCGCCACGGTCGTCCCCGTCTCCTTCGGTCTGAAGACGCTGAAGGAGGCGGTCGACTCGGCCTTCCAGGCCTACCTGGCCGACTATGAGCGCGCGATCTACTGCATCGGTTCCGTCGTGGGGCCGCACCCCTTCCCGCTGATGGTGCGCGATTTCCAGAAGGTCGTCGGCATCGAGGCCCGCGAGCAGTTCATCGAGCTGACCGGCAACCTGCCCGATGCCGTCACCGCCTGCGTGGGCGGCGGATCCAACGCGATGGGGATTTTCTCCGGCTTTCTGAACGATCCCGTCGAGATCTACGGCGTCGAGCCGCTCGGCCGCGGGCCGGCGGTCGGCGACCATGCCGCCACGATGACCTACGGCCGCGAGGGGATCATCCACGGCTTCAAGTGCTATCTGCTGCAGGACGAGGCGGGCGAGCCGTCGCCGGTCTATTCCTGCGCCAGCGGGCTCGACTATCCGGGCGTCGGCCCGGAACACTGCTACCTCAAGGATGCCGGGCGCGTCAACTACGTCACGATTTCCGACGAGCAGTGCAAGGAGGCGTTCTTCAAGCTCTCGCGGCAGGAGGGCATCATTCCCGCCATCGAGAGCGCGCACGCCCTGGCCTTCGCCCTCGACCAGGCCCGCAAGATGCGGACCGGATCGATCCTCGTCAACCTGAGCGGCCGCGGCGACAAGGACCTCGACTACGTTCTGGAGAACTGGGGCACGGGGGCGGACGCGTAAAGCGGGCCTTCGCGCGGGCGGCAGTCAGCGGTGATCGTCGGCGACGCCCCGGTTGGCGGCGCGCAGGCGGTGTCCGGCGGCTCACCGCGCCCCGGTTCAGCCGAGCTTTTCCTGCGCCTGGGCGAGTTCCTGCTGCACCTGTTCGAGTTCCGTGGCGTCGCGTTCCCAGTCGAGGGCAATCGTGTGCAACTCGTGCTGCACGGCGCGCAGGCGGCTCCCCT
>JAAYZJ010000558.1 GCA_012514915.1 Lentisphaerota bacterium
CGACACCCTGCACCTCGAGCTTTCACCGGTTCGCCTGGGCGAGGGGCTGCGCGAACGCCTCGCCCGCTTTCCCCCGAACATCCTGCATCTCGAAGTCGGCGTCCAGACCCTGAACGCCGCGACCGCCAGCCGCATCGGCCGGCGCGAGCCGCGCGGGGAGGTTCTCGAGGCCCTTCAGTTCCTGACGCGCGAAACACAGGCCGATGTGCATGCCGACTTGATCTTCGGTCTGCCCGGCGAGGACGCGGCATCCTTTGCCGCCGGCTTCGACCGCCTGGTGCGCCTGGGGATCGGCGAGATCCAGGTCAATCGTCTCAAGGGGCTGCCGGGCACCCCGATCTTGCGCCTGCCGGAGCTGGCTGGCGCCTTCAACCCCGTTCCGCCCTACGAGGTGCTGCGCACCGACGCCCTCTCGTTCGACGCGCTCATGCGCCTGCAGCGGTTCGCCCTAGTCTGGGACCGCCTGCACAACCGGGGCCGTTTCCGCCACGCCCTCCCCCTGCTGTGGGCCGATCCCGAGACATCTCCCTTCGCGGTCATCGACCATCTGACCCGCACGGTCCATCATGCCTGCGGACGCGTGCATGCCGTCGGGCTGGCCGACTGGGCGCTGGCCCTCGCCCGCCAGTTGCTGCACGGGCCGGCCGAACGGCATGCAGGCGCCCTGGCGGCCCTGAGCCGCGACGCCGTCCTGCCGCGCGATGTTCTGAGCCAACTGGCTGCGCAAGCCTCGCGCTAGCCGTCGATCCACACGGGACTCGTCCACTGGTGGGCGCCGTTTCCATCCTCGATCCGCGCGTAGTACACCGCAAAGGGATCCGCGTGGTAGCGCGCCTCGCGCACGGCGATGGCGTCGAAGGCGTCGTCATCCACAAAGGTGGCCTCGTTGACGGACGACACCACGGACGCGCCGCGGAAGGATTGGCAGGCCAGCGGTTCACCGTTGCGCATCAGGGTGACGTTCGCCATCGACGAGCCGTCGAGCGTGAACCTCACCCGGATCGTCCGCTGCCGACGGAGGGCCGCATCGGCCGGCACGGCGGTCCCCATCGCGGCGCCGTTCACCGTCAGGTCGACCAGCGAGCGGGCGCCCGTCGTCGCGTAAGTCTGGCGCTCACGCAGGCCGTCAAACAGCGCGGCGCGCGTCAAGGCGGGTGCGCGGACGGCGGCGAGGCCCTTGTGGGCGAAGCCGTTGAGCGTCGGTGGCTGCAGGGGGTCGACACGGAAGTGGTGGACGGCACCGGGCAGCGTGGCATGGTCGTCGCTCGAGGCGATGACGCCGTAGCGGGCCCCGGCCTGGAGCGCGTCGGTGAAATAGGCGGGGGCCTCGTTGTTGCCGCCGCTGATCGGCAGCCGCGTATGGCGTCTCTCCGACGAGCCCCAGCTCGAGTAGATCTCGAACAACGGCTCGCGAGCCGGGTCATGGTAATCCTCGTTCCAGGCCCGGTACTTGGCGGCGCGGCCCGTATGGTGCGGCACGGTGAAGTACGGCTTGCCGGCCGCGTCGAGAAACGCCCACAGTTCCCGTAGGTGGACCGCCGGGGCGATCCCCCGCATGTCCTCGCGATCCAGCCAGAAATAGGGGGCGTCGTCGACATTGAAATAGACGTTGTTGTCGCCACCGTATCCCTGCGCATGCGAGCTTTCGAAGGCCAGAAGCGAAACGAATCGGCCAGGGTCATCATACTCGCGCGCGGCGCGCTGCAAGCCGGGCCAGCGGGACGCTTCCGCAGCGATCCCGCGCAGATGGTCGGCGGGGGCCGCGAAATCAAGCAGGGAAATGTCGCGTGCATACGTGTAGCACCAGTCGGGCGAGAGGCAGCGCCAGCCGCTGCAGTCCGAGTACTGGGTATGGACATGCAAATCACCGAAGAAAAGACGATACGGCGGCGTCGGGAACACCCAGGCGGGGTTCGAGCAACAGGCCGTCGTCCGGCCCGCCAGCTCGACCCGCATGCGAATCCGGGCGACCGCCTCGCCGGTGGCCGTCAGGCCTTCGATACAGCCCGTGCTTTCGCCGGCCGGCAGCTTGAACGTCGACGGGAGTCCCGCGATCCCGCAGCCTCCCTCGAAATGGATCAGCAGATCGGAAGGTGCGGCCGGCAAGGCGTCGCCACCCGTCACGCTGAAGCGGGCGCTGAAGGTTTCACCGGTCGCCAGCATGGAGGGAATGACGACGCACAGGCGGGTGTTGATCAGGCGGGACGTGGCCTGCGCGGCGTGTAGCAGTTCAGGGTTCATGGGGTTCCTTGGCTGGTTGGGGTTGGTTGCATGCGCGCCACTGGGCGGGTGTTGTTCAGACGGAGACGTCGATCCGGTACAGCAGCGCATCGGCGGTGAAGTCCGGCCGCCGCTCCAGCCGGAAATCGCGGGCGAACAGGCGAGTCAGGTGAAGGGCAAGCCCCCCGCTCGCGCGGTCCTCGCGGACAAAGAAGTTCGACAGGGTCAGGTGCGGGCTGTCTTCCGGCTGGCGATCATCGATGACCGCCAGCGTCTCCTTCCTGAGCCAACCCGATTTCCGGTCCACTTCACCCAGGACGAGCGGATAGCGCGGCGCATTGCCGCGCGGGTTCTCCGGCGAGATGTTGCCCATCCAGAACAGCCGTCCATCGGCAAGCGGAATCAACTGCGAGCAGGAACTCGGCGAGAAGAACGCTTCGCCGCCCTGGAAACGCCAGGGCTCGGGCCTGGACCACGTCAGGCCGCCATCGGCGGAAAAGGCGCACCAGCGGTGGCCCGGCCATTCAGGACGCACGTCGTTGCTGCCGCGCATGACCATCAGGATGCGTCCGTCGTCGAGTTCGGCGATCGTCGGCTCGATCATCCCGCGGGTCGTCCGTTGCGGATCGCCCGCGACCCGGTCCGACGCCGTCCACGCGAGGGTTCCGTCGGGGCGCCACTTCCCCAGCAGCAGCAGACAGTCGGTGTACGTGAGCCCGGCGCCGGGATTGGCGTAGGTTCCATCGGGTCC
>JAAYZJ010000559.1 GCA_012514915.1 Lentisphaerota bacterium
CTGCTCGCGACCAACGGACTCTATCACCTCGACTTCGCGGCCCGCGAGGAGCGGATCCAGATCGACCCGTCGCCGGTGCGGCTGGCGTTCCGCCTCGCGCTGGATGACGAGGGGCTGCTGCTGCTCGCGCTCGACGATCTCGCGTCCGACGATCCCGCGGCACGACGCCGGGCCGAGAACCGTCTGATCGAGAATGGCGCGCGCTGGCGGCCGCTGCTGAACCGACTGCTCGAGCAGGCGCGCAACGCCCAGACAAGCCTTGATTCCCTCTTGCACCTGAACGGCGACCTGCGAAAGCAGGGCTGGTAGGTCCGTAGATCCTACTTTTGCCCAGAAAGGTTTTCGAACGCGACCGCCAGCCGCCCGCCGAGTGACCGGCATGCGGATCGGCTGGTACAAGCTGGCGGACCGGACGGCCCGCGCCGTGATCGCAGACTGAGGGGACAGAGAAATAGTGGCAGAGGCGGCGCGGTTGTTCAGTTGATTTGTGGCGGGATGTCCGGGAGCCATCGGTTGCCAAGGCTGAGCGGCCTTGTCGAGCGCATGCTCGGCAAATGGACGGCAGTCTGGCCGATCGGTTCTGGGGTATTCTGCTGTCGGGCGGGAAGCTGGGCGGGATGAGGCCACACCAATCACACCGCGGCACGCGAGCGCACTGCGTTCGGACCGGGCCGCGAGGGCGAGCCGGCGCTTCGCTCAGTCCAGCATGACACGAAGCCGCCGCCAGCGGCAGAGTGCGGGGAGCGTCGAGCCATAAGGGACGGTGGCTTGGGCGAGGCGGTGCGTGTCGGCCGGCGCCTCCGGTCGGCAACGGCGCAGGTATGGTGCCACGTATCCCGGGTGGAGGGCTTGAGCCTGGCATGACGCATCGTGTTGCTCCTTTCAGCCATCAACGTTTTCACATGCGTACTTGCTTTGTCCATTGACAGAGGTTTTGCAGGCGCCTCAACAAAACGGAGGTATTGACAAGAGTATGGTAAGTGTATATTATACAGTCTCATGGAAGCGCAACCAGGCTTTGGTCAATATGTCCGGGCGCGGCGCGAGGCGCTCCAGCGGGAGGATGCCAGGGGCTTCACCCTGCGGGCCGTCGCGGGCCAGCTCGATGTGCAGCCCGCCTTTCTCTCGATGGTCGAGCGGGGCACATGCGGTCCGCCCTCGGAGGGCGTCATCAAGAAGCTGGCCGCCGTGCTGCAGGAAGACCCCGATGTCCTGCTGGCCATGGCCGGAAAAGTCTCGGGCGACCTGCGCGAGATCATTTTCAAGCGGCCGCGGCTCTTCGCTGATTTGCTCCGCGAGCTGCGCGAGACGCCGGACGAGGCGATCTACCGGGTCGTGCGGGAGGTGCGCGATGGAAAATGGTAAGGGATCCGCCATGGTCGAACTCGCGAACGACACCCTCGTCTTCTCGTTTCCGGAGGTGCATCCCGAGGCGCGCCTGCGTGTCACGTTCCAGCGGACGCTGCGGATCCCCGACGACGGCCGCGCATACGACCTCCCGCCCGGCCTGGGGTCCTTTCCGCTGCGGCCGGTCGACGATTACCCCATCCAGGTGCCGCCGGCCTGGCGCCGGCATGGCGGCGTGATGATCCCGATGCACCGGGCCGAGGCGCTGTGGATCGAGTTCGCGAGCGACGAGATCAAGAACCACGGCGCCCCCTATCCCTTTGCCGTCGCGGCCGGCTGCGGCAGGATCAACGCCGTCTCGGGAACGCGCTGGACCTCGCTGCTTCGCCGCCGGCCGTCGCAGAACTACCTGGTCGTGCCCGAGCAGCCCTGGCTCGACGGGTTCTCCGTCGGCAAAGGGATGATCCGGCAGTTCGTCGCCATGCCACTCGGCGAGGGAGCCACCGCCGAGGAGCAGATCGCCGGAAGCGGCGAAACGGGCGGCATCCAGATCCAGGTGCGCCCGATGCGGCGCGAAGTCTTCGAGAAGCGCTTCCCATTCCGCTACAGCTATCCGGAAGCGACCCCCCGCCAATATCCCTACGTGACCGAAGCCCCCGCCACATACGAGATGGGGCTGGCCGCCGGCGGCCGGATGCGTCAGCAGATCGCAGCCGATCCCTATCTCCTGGCCGACTGGGAACGCGGGCAGCGCGGCCGTTGCTTCGTCCACCTGGCCGCCGCGGAGGAGTGGTGGCGGATCACGGGCGCGAACCCGCCCGAGACACCCGTCACGGCCAGGACCTATGCCGACGCGGGCCTGAAGTGGTTCTCCTGGTATGACGAGAGCCTTGTCCCCCTCCAGGGGAGCAGACGCCTCGCCAGCCTCAAGAGCGTCGCGGACGTGGCCCGCAAGAAGCACCGCAAGCTGCCGCCGGGCAATGAGCCTGCCGACGTCAAGCATGTGGTGCCGCTCTCGCCGCAGCCCCCTCCCTGGCAGAACGATGCCTTTCAGCCCCGTTGGAACGGCCCAGGCAATCGGCGGCTCGATAGTCGCGGGCCTGGCCCGCAAGCGTGAAACACCCCGGAAACGCAACAGGAAAGCGAGGTTGATCATGGCGCATGAACTGAAGTTTGGCGATGACGGCAAGGCAGCGATGTTCTATGTCGGCGAGCAACCCTGGCATCGTGAGGGGGTGAAACTCAATCAACCGCCCTCCGCCGCCGAGGCCATCAAGGCCGCCAGCCTCGACTGGAGCCTCGTCAAGGCGCCGCTCTTCTACCACCGCACCCTGACCGATACCGCCGTGCTTCCCGACACTTTTGCCGTGGTGCCGGACGAGGGCTGGAAGGATAAGAAGAAGCCGGTACTCGGCATCGTCTCGGGGCGCTACGAGATCCTGCAGAACAAGGATGCCTTCGCCTTCTTCGACCCCCTGGTCAAGAACGGCTACGCGACCTACGAGACCGCCGGCGCCCTGGGTAGCGGCGAGCGCGTCTGGGTGCTGGCCAAGTTGAACCGTTCCTTCGAGATCGCCAAGGGCGACAAGATCGAGCGTTATCTGCTCCTATCGAACCGCCACGACGGCCACGGCACGGTCAATGTGAAGTTCACGCCGATCCGCGTCGTCTGCCAGAACACGCTGTCGATGGCCATGCAGGACGCCCGCGAGTTCTTCGCCATCCGGCATGACGAGGACCTGTTCAGGCGCCTGGGGAACGTGGCCGACGAGATGCGCGA
>JAAYZJ010000560.1 GCA_012514915.1 Lentisphaerota bacterium
CTCGGCAAGGAGCGCGGCTTCGCCGATTTCACGGTCAATTTCCGCATCCGCGACTGGCTCGTCAGCCGCCAGCGCTACTGGGGCTGCCCGATTCCGATCGTCCACTGCGACGCATGCGGCGCGGTGCCGGTTCCGGAGGACCAGTTGCCGGTGCTGCTGCCCGATGATGTCGAGTTCCAGAGTGAGCAGGGCAACCCGCTCGCGCGGCACGAGGGTTTCGTCAACACGACCTGCCCGAAGTGCGGCCAGGCCGCCCGCCGCGAGACCGACACGCTGGCCCAGTGGCTCTGCTCGTGCTGGTATTTCCTCCGCTACGTCAATCCGCGCGATACCACGCAGCCCTTTGATCCCCAGGACATCGCCAAGTGGCTCCCCGTCGATCAGTACATTGGCGGCGTCGAGCATGCCGTGCTCCACCTGCTCTATTCGCGGTTTGTCGTCAAGGTGCTGCACGACGCCGGCTGCTGCCCCTTCGGCGAGCCGTTCGAGGCCCTCTTTACGCAGGGGATGATCTGCAAGAAGGCCGAAGACGGCAAGCTCTACAAGATGTCCAAGTCGAAGGGCAATGTCGTCAGCCCCGACCAGCTCATCACGGACTTTGGTGCCGACACGCTGCGCCTCTACACGCTCTTCATCGGGCCGCCCGAGATGGACGCCGAATGGCAGGACACGGGCATCCAGGGGCCCTACCGCTTCCTGGGGCGCCTCTGGCGCCGGATCTGGGAGGCGCGCGACACGCTGCGCGACACTTCTGTCCAGCCGGACCTGCCGGCGATGGCGCGCCCCGAGCGTGACCTCTATCGCAAGCTGCACCAGACGATCAAGAGTGTGACCGACGCCATCGAGACGGGCTTCCATTTCAACACGGCCATCGCCCACATCATGGAGCTGATGAACGCGTTCGATGCGTTGAAGGGCGACGGCCCGCTTGCGCCGCAGGCGCAGGCCGTCGGCCGCGAAACCCTCGCGGGCATGGTCAGGATGCTGGCCCCCTTCACGCCGCATATCGCCGAGGAGCTCTGGGTCGAACTGGGGCACCCCGCCGGCGTGATGAAGGTCGGTTGGCCCGAGGTCGACACCGCCGCCCTGCAGGCCGACACGATCGAGGTCGTCCTGCAGATCAACGGCAAGGTGCGCGGTAAGATCGAGCTGCCGGCCGGCGCGTCGCGCGCGGATCTCGAGCGGGCGGCGCTCGCCAATGAACAGGTCGTCCGCCATCTCGAAGGCAAGCAGGTCAGGAAGATCATCGTGGTGCCGGGCCGGCTGGTCAATATCGCCGCGGGCTGAGGATGGACCACGCGCCGCGACAGCCGGTCGAGGTGGCCTTCCGGCCGTGCCGGGACTACGCGTCGTCGCTGCCGGACGCGCTGGACCGACTGGCCGGCGACCTGGGCGGCTGGCCGCGGCTGGTGCCGGCCGGCACGACGGTCCTCGTCAAGCCGAACCTGCTGACGGACCGCCGCCCCGAGGAGGCCGTCACCACGCACCCCGCGCTGCTGCGCGCCGTCCTCCAGCGGTTGCTGGCCTGCGGGGCGCGCGTGACCGTCGGCGACAGCCCCGCCAGCGCCGTGCAACTGGCGCAGGTCTGGGAGAAGACCGGCGTCCGCGACGTCTGCGGCGAACTCGGCGTGCCGCTGCTCAGTTTCGAGCAGCGCGGCGGGCGGCGCATCGTGCAGGGAGGCCGGGAGTTCAACGTGGCGGTCGATGCGCTCGAGGCGCAACTGATCGTCAACCTGCCGAAGATCAAGACGCACGGCCTGACCACGCTGACCGCGGCCGTCAAGAAC
>JAAYZJ010000561.1 GCA_012514915.1 Lentisphaerota bacterium
CGCGGAATGCCCTGGCTAAACCGCGGCAAACGGGCACTCCAACCGTTGGAGAAAGGATGGACAGCCGCGCCGTAAGGTGCGATCCTTGAGGCATTCTTGATGCGCATGGCGGCTGGCTTCGCCGGCCCGGGTGGAATGACCGGGCGCGCCGGATGCGCTCCGGGAATGCGATCAACCAAGGGAGCTGGGCCATGAAGAAGATCGGGTTCATCGGGCTTGATACCTCGCATGTGGTTGCTTTTACGGAATTGCTGAACGATCCGCGGCACCCGTGGCATGTCGCGGGCGGACGCGTGACGACGGCCTGGCCGGGAGGATCGCCCGATTTCCCCAAGAGCATCGAGCGCGTCCCCGGTTTCACGGCGGCATTGCGCGACAAGCACGACGTGACCATTGTCGATTCGCCCGAAGCGGTCGCCGAGGCCTGCGACCTGGTCTTCATCGAATCGGTCGACGGCCGCGTCCACCTCGATCAGTTCAAGCGGACGCTGCCCTACGGCAAGCCGACGTTCATCGACAAGCCCTTTGCGCTGCGCGTGGACGAGGCGCGCGAAATGGTGCGCCTGGCCGACGCGGCGGGAATCGCGCTGATGAGCGGATCCTCGCTGCGCTACGCCGATCAGCTGCAGCAGGCGCTGGCCAAGGGGCGCGATGACATCCGCGGCTGCAATGTGTTCGGCCCCATGCAGGAGGAGCCGACCCAGCCGGGCCTCTTCTGGTATGGATGCCATGCGATCGAGATGATGGTGGCCGCGATGGGGGCGGGCTGCGGCGAGGTGCGGTGCCTGCGCAACGCGAGTCATGACCTGCTCACGGCCGTCTGGAAGGATGGGCGCATGGCCGGCTATCACGGCCTGCGCGATGCGCATGGCCGTTTCGGTCTGGTGTTGCACCGCAAAGGGAGCGTTGAATATGTCGACGCCCAGGCGGGACGCCCCTATTCCGCGGGACTGGTCGCGGCCCTGCTGGCGAATCTGCCGCAAAACCGTGCCGGCGTGCCGGCGGAGGAACTGATCGAGGTGGTGGGCATTATCGCGGCGGCCAACCGGAGCCGCGCGAACCGGGGTGAACCTGTCGCCCTGGCCACCTGATAACCAGCCGGATCGATTCGCCTCACGGAGTGACGTTCCCTGTTCATCATCCTGGAAATCTGCCGCCGCGATCCCGGACACTTCATCCCGTTCTGCAAGATCGCCCTGAGCCCCGTGGCCAGTATACCCGGACGGCGGGACACCCGACCGCCCCCCTGGCCAGCAGCAGACTGAAGGAACGGCCCGACCGGCGACCAAGCCCGGTTCCGGGCACTGGCGGCGGGGGTGTGATGGCGAGTTGGGGCACACGCCGGAGAGAAAACCCATGAACAACGTGCGTCGGGAGGTGTTATTCTCGGGGCAGGTGCAGGGCGCGGCGCATCCTGCAGACGGCCTCGGCCTCGCCGCTGGCATCGAAGGTCGTCCCCGTGATCGCCCTGGGCATGTTCGCCGGGCTGCGTCTCGCGGAGGTGCAGGGGCTGGACTGGGCCGACGTGTTGCTCGCCTCCAAGCGCGTCCGCGTCAGTCCCGAAACCGCCAAGCGCCGCCGCGCGCGGTACGTTGACATGGCCGACAACCTGGTTGAAGGGGTTTCACGAACTACCGGAAGCTTGTCCCCCGCGAGGAGGGGCAAGCCTTCTGGCAGATCCGCGCGAAGCGACTATTCAACACGTCCGGCGTGTGCCGCCCGGTGCCAGCCGGCGGCACCGAGTAGACACAACGCCGTTGTTGAACAAAAACGGCTTTGCCGGCAGTGACCACCTATTCTTCTGCTGCTTCGAAAAAATGCCCCTGCGGCTTCGACAATCGCCCTCATCGAATGATGAGCAGGAATTGTTGTCCGACCGCCACCGACGCCCAGGGCGTGTTGCCGTAGAAGCCGAGATTGACGCGCTTCCCGGAAGGCTGCTTCGAACAGTCGCTCAAGGGATCGCCGGCGGCGATCGCCGGACTGTCCCCCGCCCTCGCGCCGCCGGCCAGCCGGGTGACGCGCTCGCCGGTGATTTCGTCGAGGTAACCTCCTTTGCCCTGGAGATGGAAGTTGATGCCGACCGGTTTGATCGCGAACGACGGTATTTGCGAACTTATCGTTATCGCACAGGCATTGGTCATCAGGAGCGGATCCGCCGTGCCGACGTTTCCGCCAAGCAAGACGCGTCCCAGGTCGGCACCGTCGACCACGTACGGCGATTCGAGCGAGGGAAGGATCGAATAGTCGACCTCGATCCCCGTGCCGGGGGAAGTCGAAACCGCTTTCGAGACGTAAAGCTCATGCCCCGTATACGGACCGCCCCAGTTGATGAAGGTTTGCGTAGCCGCGACAACATCGCCATGGAAAATCGAATTGCGGACGTAAGTCTTGCCCCGATACACGCAGAGCGCGCCGCCATTCCCCATGTAGCTTCCGTTGTAGGCGAACGTGCAATTCGTGAAGGCGCACGTCGCGGTGTCGCTGTTCAAATAAACGAGCACACCCGCCGAGGCACCGTTGCCGGTTCCGCCGTAGGCCTCGTTGCCGACGAAAGCGCAATTCTGGAAAACGCTGCCGCCGCTTGAGTCCGAGACCGCCACCGTGCCGCCGACATACACAGGAGAGCCGTCGCCATGAGAGATGACACGGTTGCCGACGAACCCGCACCCCTTCACCAACGTTTTTGCGTTTGCAATTCGCAGAGAACCGCCGCGGGTTCCCGAACGGCCGCCGATTGGATTTCCGGAGGGCGGACCG
>JAAYZJ010000072.1 GCA_012514915.1 Lentisphaerota bacterium
AAGCAGGCCGGCAAGATCAAGGTGTTCGGCGGCAGCAACTGGACGATCGACCGGGTACGCAAGGCCAACGCCTATGCGAAGCGGCGCGGGCTGCAGGGCTTCTCCGTCCTCTCGAACAACCTGTCGCTGGCGGAAATGGTCAAACCGGTCTGGGCCGGCTGCCTGCACGTCCACGATGCCGCCTCGCGCGCCTTCCTCAAGCGGTCGCAGATCGCCCTGCTGCCCTGGTCGAGCCAGGCGCGCGGATTCTTCGTTCCCTCGCGCGCGCGGCCCGATCTGCGTAACGACGCCTCGCTGGTCGAGAGCTGGTATTCCGAGGACAATTTCCGTCGCCAGGCGCGCGCCGTCGAACTGGCGGAGAAAAAAGGCTGCTCCCCGATCAACGTGGCGCTGGCCTGGGTGCTGCACCAGCCGTTCCCGACGTTTCCGCTGATCGGCCCGCGCCAGATCGCCGAGACGCGCTCCTCCTTCGAGGCTCTGAACGTGAAGCTCACGCCGCGCGAGTTCCGCTACCTGAACCTTGAGCTCTGAAGCCGGAAGCGGGAGGCAGCCTTGATGCAGTTTGTGCATGATCTGGTGGCCTTCCGCTTCCTGAAGTATGCCGTGGCGGCCGCGCTGCTGGCCGCCATTCCGGCCGGCGTGATGGGGTCATGGGTTGTGGTGCGCCGGAACACCTACGTCGCCGGGGCCATTTCGCACTGCATCCTGGCCGGCATCGGCCTGGCCGTCTATCTACAGCGCGCGCACGGCATTCAGTGGTTGTCGCCGGCGGGCGGCGCCACGCTGGCCGCCGTCGGCGCGGCGCTGCTGGTCGGCCTGACCACGCTGCGCAGCCGCTTCCGCACCGACACCGTGCTCAGTGCCGTCTGGGCGGTCGGGATGGCGCTCGGCGTCTCGCTGCTGGCCATGACGCCGGGCTATCAGACCGACCTGATGAGCTACCTCTTCGGCAACATCCTGATGGTCGGCCCGTCGGACCTGGCGCGGATGGCGGTGCTCAACGTCGTGGTGATCGGGCTGATGGCCCTCTTCTACAACCGCTTCCTGGCGATCGGCTTCAATGCCGAGATGGCCCGCCTGCGCGGCGTGCGGGTCGAGGCGTTCGAACTGCTCTTCATGGTGCTGACCGCCCTGACCATCGTCCTGCTGGTGCAGGTGGTGGGGATCGTGCTGGCCCTGGCGCTGCTGACGCTGCCGGGCGCGACGGCCGGGCTCGTCGCGCGGCGCCTGACCGGGATGATCGTGCTGGCCAGTCTCCTGGCGGGCGCGGTCTCGCTGGGTGGGCTGGCGCTCAGCTACGGGCCGGGCTGGCCGGCGGGCGCCACGATCGTCGAGCTGGCCGCGCTGCTGTATATCGGGGTGGCGGGGGTGACGGGCGTGCGGCGGCGTCTGCGCCATCACGCGGCGGAGCCCTGAACGGCATGCGTCTCGATCTGCACATCCACAGTTGCCTCTCGCCGTGCGGCGATCTCGAAATGTCGCCGCGCGCCATTGTGGAACGGGCGCGCGCGGCCGGGCTCGACGGGGTCGCGCTGACGGACCACAACAGCGCGCGCAACACGCCGGCGCTGGCCGACTGCAGCCGGAGCGCCGGCCTGGCCTGCCTCTTCGGCCTCGAGGTCTGCACGGCGGAGGAAGTGCATACCCTGGCACTCTTCGACACGCTCGAACAGGCC
>JAAYZJ010000073.1 GCA_012514915.1 Lentisphaerota bacterium
GCCTCCTCGCGTTCGATCAGCCGTTCGAGGTTGGCGCAGGCGGCGGCCGGCGCGACGGGTAGGGCCAGCAGCGTCGCGTAGGGGGCGACCACCAGATCGTCGGAGAGTCCCCGCTTTAAGCCGAGCCCCGGGACGCCGAAGGCGCGGTACTGGTAGACATGATGCGCATCGGTCGCATGGTAGCACGATTCCGAAATGCCCCAGGGCACCTGCCGCTGGCGCCCGTAGCGGATCTGCCGTTCGACGACGGCGCGGCAGGTGCGGTCGAGCAGCGTGCCGGGATAGGTGGACATGAAGAGCGGCGGCATGAGGTACTCGAACATCGACCCGCTCCAGGAGACCAGCGCCGCCGCGCCGCCGCGTCCCGCCAGCAGCCGCCCGAGGGCGAACCAGTGGTCGGGCGGCGCCTGTTCATTGGCGATCATCAGGAAGCTGGCGATGCGCGCCTCCGAGGCCAGCAGGTCGTAGCAGGAGGGATCGAGGCGCCGCGCATCGACGTCGAAGCCGATGTGCAGCAGTTCACGCTCCCGATTGTAGAGGAACCGGAAATCCATCGCCGCCTGGAGCTGATGGCACCGCTCCGCGAGGTGTTCAAGGGCACGCACGCGCGCGGCGGCGTGCTCCGCCGCGGCCAGCCCGGCGGTCGCTTCCGCGTCGACACGGGCCAATTGCCGCAGGGTCGTCTCCGGCACGACGTCGGTACCGAGCGGCTGCGTGTCACCGGCGTGGTCCTGGCACAGGCGACGGAAACTGTCGCACCAGGCGGCCAGGCTGCTCCCCTGCTCTGCGGCGGCGGCCTCCGTCAGGCGGACCGCCACGGCCAGCAAGGCTTGCAGGCGCTCACCGCGATCGCCGGCCATCACCGGCGGGGCGACGAGCAGCAGTTCGGCCTCCTGCAGCAGCGTGAGGAAATCGGCCGAGCCCGCTTTGCGGGCCTCGTCCTGCAGGACCGCGAGCGTGTCGCGCAAGCCATCCCAGGCCTGCGGAGCGAGCGCGGGGTGGTCG
Source organism: Lentisphaerota bacterium (assembly GCA_012514915.1). GTDB lineage: Bacteria > Verrucomicrobiota > Kiritimatiellia > RFP12 > JAAYLN01 > JAAYLN01. Next base: position 1,006 of record JAAYZJ010000073.1, read on the forward strand.
CAGACGTCGACCAGGCCGGCCCGGAGCGCCAGCAGGGCGGCGGCCAGATTTCCGCTGTCGACGCTCGAGACGTAGCGGGGGGGCAGCGGGCTGAGCGTGCGCGTGTCGTACCAGTTGTAGAAGTGGCCGCGGTAGCGTTCGAGGCGCTCCATCGCGTCGAGCATCTTCGTCAGCCGTTCGATCAACCGTCCGGTGGAGAGATAGCCGAAGTCCCAGGCCGTCAGGCAGGTCGCCAGGCCGAAGGCCAGATTCGTGGGCGACGTGCGCGAGGCAATCATCGGCTCGGGCACTTCCTGGAAATTGTCGGGTGGTAGCCAATGATCGTCGGCGCTGACGAAGGCGTCGAAATAGCGCCAGGTTCGGCAGGCCACCTGGTGCAGCAGACGCCATTGAGCCGCCGAGAGATCGGGGCTGCGGCGCCGGAGGGGGCGGCTGGCGATCCAGGCGCTCAGGGGCGCCAACAGCCAGAGCAGCGCCAGCGGCAACGTGGCCGGCAGGGCGGCGGGGCGGGCGGTCCCCGCCAGCGCGACGGCCAGCAGGGCGGCGGCTGGCGCCGTCCACATCTCCGCGTAGAAGCCGCCGGCCGAGTGGCGCGCGTTGAGCCGGCGGTATTGCGGCAGGTGCC
>JAAYZJ010000562.1 GCA_012514915.1 Lentisphaerota bacterium
GGCAACTACCAGGACTACCACGAGCAGCGGCGCAAGCTCCTGGGCGAGGCCGCCGACCGACCGACGCGCGTCCAGTTCCGGCCCATCCGGCATTAGACGCCCGTCGGGGCCGCCGCCATCAGGTCAGTGAATTGAGCCGTCGCCAGGCGGACACGCCAGCGCGGGGATCCAGCCGCGGAGGGAGTTGAAGAGGGCGAGCGCCTCGGCAGAGCGGAGATCGCCGACGTGCAGCGTGCGCTCGGCGACCCGGTTGGCGCGGAGCAGGTGGGCGCGGAAGACGCCGGGCAGGAGTCCGGCGGAGAGCGGCGGCGTGTACCAGCGGCCGCCGATGCGCAGGGCGAGGTTGGCGATGGTCGATTCGGTGAGTTCCCCGCGCGTGTTCCAGAGCAGGACATCGTCGAAGCCGGGACGACCGGCGCGGGCGGCTTCGTACAGCCCGCGGCAGGTGGTCTTGTGCCGCAGCAGAGGCAGATCGGGGTCCACCGGATCGCGGGCAAGGGTCACGCGCCACGGCTGTTCGGGCGGGAGGGGCGCCGGGGCCGTCTCGACGACGGGAGGGCCGCCGCGCGGCAGAATCAGCTTCACGCGGCGGGGCGAGCGGGCCCCGGTCACCGAGGCTTCCAGGCGGCGGCGTAGATCCTCCTCGTCATAGCGGAAGCCGAGAAGCCGGGCGGAGGCGGCCAGGCGGCGGAGATGGCCGCGGAGCAGGAACCAGCCTGTGCGTGGCCGCCACAGCAGGGTCTCGAACAGGCACATCCCGGCCGGCGGGGCCGCCAGAATGCGGCTCTTGGCCAGGGCTTCCGCATATTCGCTTGGGGCCCGGGAATCCCAGACGATGCCGCCGCCCGTGCCGTATTCGGCCGTGGCGGCGGCCTGATCGACGGTGACGGTGCGGATGGCGACGTTGAACTGCGCCCGGCGCCCAGGGGCGACGAAGCCGATGGCCCCGGTGTAGACGCCCCGCGGACCGTCCTCCAGTCCGGCGATCAGCTCCATGGTGCGGATCTTCGGGGCGCCGGTGATCGAGGCGCAGGGGAAGAGCGCGGTGAAGAGGTCGGCCAGGCCGACCCGCGTTTGGGCTTCGACATCGGAGGTCATCTGCCAGACCGTCGGGTAGGGTTCGATCCTGAACCGGCGGGGCACGCGGACGGTGCCGGGCCGCGCGAGGCGGCCGAGGTCGTTGCGCATCATGTCGACGATCATGACATTTTCCGCCTGGTCCTTGAGGGATCGGCGCAGCGCCGCGCGCAGGGCGCGGTCCTCGGCCGGCGTGGCGCCGCGCGGGGCCGTGCCTTTCATGGGACGGCAGAGGATCCGGTCGCCGTCGAGGCGGAAGAAGAGCTCGGGCGAGGTGCAGCAGACGGTGCGATGGTCGAGGCGGAGCCAGGCGGCATAGCGGCCTTGCTGGACGGCGTCGAGCGCGAGGAAGAGAGCCCAGGGGTCGCCGGCAAAGGCGGCGCGAAGCCGGAACGTGTAGTTGACTTGATAGGTGTCGCCTTCGGCAATGGCGCGGCGGATGCGTTCAATGCGCGTGGCGAAGGCCGGGTACGACTCGGAGGGCGTCCAGTGCAGGTCGGGCGGAGGCGACGCGGCCGGTGGCAGGGCGGCGAGGAGCTTGGCCTGGCGGTAGAGGCCGAACCACGCCAGCGGCAGGCCGTGGGGCGCGGCTTGCGCCGGACGCGTGCGGGCGGCGGGGTCGAAGGCGGAGGCGGCCTCGTAGGCGAGAAAGCCGGCGGCGGTCAGGCCGGCCGCAACAGCCTCCTCGACCTGGCGGAGAAGCGGCAGCACCCCGGATGGCGTGTGGGACGAGAGAACGCGGACCGGATCGGCAAACGCGAGCCAGCGCGGTTCGCCGTCCGTCGGCGTGTCGCGGAGGATCACCGTGCCGGGTTGAAGGGGTGCGCAGGACATAGGGGGCGTGTCGTCCCTCGTGCGGCCAGTGTAGGGCGGTGGCGGATGGGTGACAAGCGGTATGTGGGCCGCGGTTACAGGTGAAGGGGGGGCGTCTCCTCGATCGGGCGCTGGACCCCGCGGTCCTCCGCGGGGTCTTTCCAGGCTTAGGCTGGCCACCCGGCCAGGCGGCGGTAGAAACCGGGCATCCGATCCATGACCGCCAGCTCCCGGAGGCATTGGCGCGAC
>JAAYZJ010000563.1 GCA_012514915.1 Lentisphaerota bacterium
AGGCCCCCGTCCCGCATGCCGTCGCCCGACCCGTGCTGTTCTACGGATCCTCCATCACCCAGGGCGGCTGCGCCTCGCGGCCCGGCAACGCCTACACGTCGATGCTCTGCCGCGCGGTCGATGCGCCCCAGATCAATCTCGGGTTTTCAGGATCCGCCAAAGGCGAGCCGGCCGTGGCCCGTGCCATCGCGTCGCTCGACCTGGCCGGTTTCGTGATGGACTACGACCATAACGCCCCCTCCGTCGAGCACCTGCAGCAGACGCACGAGCCGTTTTTCAAGCTGGTGCGCGCGACCCGTCCGGAACTGCCGATCCTACTGCTGTCGCGCTGCGACATCTGGCTCGACGCCGACGAACCGTCGCGCGAGGCGAACCTCGAGCGGCGCGACATCGTCATGCGGACCTATCTCAACGCCCGCGCACAGGGCGACCGCCAGGTGTTCTTCGTCGACGGCATCGGGTTGTTCGGCGACCAGGACCGCGGCGCCTGCGCCGTGGACCGCTGCCACCCCAACGACCTCGGGTTCCACCGCATGTTCACGTACACGCTGCCGATCCTGCGGACGGCGCTGGGCGTCTGAGCGGCTACAGGAAACCGTGGCGCGCGACCAGGAACACGCCCAGCGTCGCCAGGCCGTAGAGCAGGATCGTCACGATCAGCACCCGGTCGGTCAGCAGGATCTGCTCGGGTCGGCCGCCGCGGTTGCCGGCGTACACGAGTTCCAGATAGCGGAAAATCCCGAACAGGACGAAGGGGATCGTGAAGCCCAGTCCGTGGGTGCCGAACCGCGCGGCCGTCTCCGCGCTGAGCGTGTAGAGGGCATAGGCCATGACCGTGGCGGCGGCGACCACGGCGATCATCTGATCCAGCAGGACGAGCGTGTAGTCGGCCAGCGCCCGTCGGTGTCCCGCCTCCTCGGCGCCCAATAGCTGCTTCTCGTGGCGGCGCTTGCAGAGCGCCAGGAAGAGGGCCAGCAGAAAGGTGCACAGCAGCAACCAGGGTGAAATCCTCACGTCGATCACGGCCGCCCCCGCAATCGCCCGCAGCACAAATCCCATGGCGATCACGAAGACATCCAGAATCGCCACCCGCTTGAGGAGCCCGGAATAGACGACCTGCAGCACGAAGTAGCCCAGCGCCAGGGCACCGAACCGCGGGGCCAGCAGCCAGGCCCCCGCCAGACTGACGGCGGCGAGCAGGCCGGCGGCGACGACGGCCGCGGACGGGGCGATGCGTCCGGCGGCGACGGGCCGCCCGCGCTTCTCGGGATGCAGGGCGTCGGCCCGGCGGTCGACGACGTCGTTGAGGATGTAGACGCTGCTGGCCAGGAGGCAGAAATCGACCGCGCCCAACAGCACCATGACAAGCGGCGCGGTTCCCAGCACGTGCACGCGCTGCCCCGGATCCCAGCGCGCGAAGAAAAAGGCGGCGAGGACGATGCCGTTCTTGGACCACTGGGCCGGGCGCAGCAGGCGCAGCCAGTCGGCGAATGATGCGCGGTTGGACATGGGCGGGGCGCCTTTTCCCTAGGACGCCCGCGGCCGGCGCGGGGAGCGGCGGAAGCCGCAG
>JAAYZJ010000564.1 GCA_012514915.1 Lentisphaerota bacterium
CCAGAATTTCGTCCGGCCGCGAGAAGCGCCCGGGCGTGTAGATCAGCCCGGTGGAGAATCCCGAAGCCCCCTCGTCGAGGGCCTGCTCCAACCGCTGCACCACTTCGCGGGTCTCCTCGGCCGTGGCGGCCCGGTCGGCATAGCCCATCACACCGGCCCGCAGGGTGTTGTGGCCGACCAGCGCCACGAGGTTCGGCGCATGTTTCCGCTCGGCCAGCCGCTCCCGGTAGGCCGCCATCGACCGCCAGAAGACACCGCCCTCCTGGCCGGATGCCCGCTCCACGCCGCCAAGTACCGCGCGCCAATCGGAGGGATGGCGGGCTTCACCCAGCAGCGGCGCCGCGGAACACCCGCATTGACCCACGATTTCGGTGGTGATGCCCTGCCGGATTTTCCCCGGGGCGTCGGGCTCGACGAGCAGATAGGCATCGGAATGGGAATGCACATCGATAAAGCCCGGTACGACCAGGCGCTGGGCGGCGTCGATGCAGCAGGCGGCCGTCGCCCGCGGGTCGAGCGCCCCGATCGCGGCGATCCGTCCGTCGCGGACGGCCACGTCGGCCAGCCGCGCGGGCTGCCCCGTGCCGTCGACGACCGTGCCGCCGCGGATGATGACGTCGAAATCGGCGCGTCCCCCCGCGACCGTCCCCGCGGCAGGCTCCGCCGACGCTCCGCCGCCGGACGCCCCTCCCCCCAGCATGGCGATGACCTGCCGCTGCACCTCGTCGATGGCCTCGAGGCGCAACTGCGGATCGAGCACCACAAACGTGTCGCCCGAGGGCCGGTGCTCGTAGATCCTGAGGAGTTCGCCCGACTCGCGGGTCCGGGTGTCGCGCTCGATCAACTGCCGCTTGCGTTCAAGCATGACGGCCAGGATGTAGATCACATTCGCATGGGCGGGGTCCTCGAGGGCCATCAGGCGCCGCAGCAGGGTTTCGGCCGTCTCCCGCTCGACGGGATCGACGCGCGCCGGCCCCTCCGCAGGGGCGGCGAACGCGCCCTGCCACAGGCTGAAGGGGATCCGGTCGTCGGACCGCTGCCGCCAGCAGGCGAGACAAAAGTCGCCGCGGTCGTAGCCCGATTCGGTTTCGAACAACGCCGACACGCACTCCTCGGCGTCGCGGAACCGCGTGTCGCAGACCGTGCAGCCCCGTCCGCGCGGACGGATATTCCATTCGTGTGCCATGTCCGGAAGCATACCACAGGCGCGCACGGAGACGCGAAGGCAAAACTAGCTGTTCGGCCGTTCGATCCAGTGCGGTGAACGGGATAGCACCTCGCATCCGTCGCGCGTGATGAGGACCACATCCTCGATGCGGATGCCGAGGCGGCCCGCAAGGTAGACCCCCGGCTCGACGGTCAGCACCATGCCGGGACGGATGCGGGCTTCGCACGTCGGCGAGAAGGCCGGCGCTTCGTGGACCTCGAGCCCCAGCCCATGGCCCAGTCCATGCCCGAAGGCGGCGCCATACCCGGCCTTCGTCAAAAAATCGCGCGCCACGGCATCGACCTCGGCGCCGGTCATGCCCGGCCGGATGGCGGCGATCGCCCGCCGGTTGGCCGCCAGCACGAGGGCATGCACGTCGCGGTACCGCCTGGCGATGCGCCCAAAGCCGA
>JAAYZJ010000074.1 GCA_012514915.1 Lentisphaerota bacterium
CAGCGCGTCGGCCAGGAGGTGCAGATCGGCCTGGGCACGACGCGTCTCCGCGGCGCGCGAGGCGTAGCGGGCCGTGCCGGTGACAAACGCCACCAGGATGCTGACCACGAAGAGCACCGTCAGCATCTCGACCAGTGTCAGTCCCCGCCGCGAGCCGTCTCTCATGAACCCAACCATTGTTCACTATACTGAGGCGCTTGCAAATCCTTGCAAGCGCCTCTTATGAGCAATAGTTATGCCATTGTGTTCCGTAGTCGTCGTCCGTGTCTATTTTGCGGTGTCGTACCCCTGCGGATTCATCGACTGCCAGCGCCAGGCGTCGGCGCACATGGCTTCGATGCCCCGTGTCGCCTCCCAGCCCAGCGCTTCGCGCGCGTAGGCGGGATCGGCGTAGCAGGCCGCCACGTCGCCGGGGCGGCGGGGAACGATCTCGTAGGGAATCGGCCGGCCGCTGGCCTGTTCAAACGCCCGGACCATGTCGAGCACGCTGTAGCCGTGCCCCGTACCCAGGTTGACCGTGACCTGTTCGCCGGGATGATCCGCCAGCCGGGTGAGGGCCGCCAGATGACCGAGGGCCAGATCGACGACATGGATGTAGTCGCGCACGCCCGTGCCGTCGGGCGTCGGATAGTCGTTGCCGAAGACGCGCAGCTTGTCGAGCTTGCCGACGGCGACTTGCGAGATGTAGGGGAGCAGGTTGTTGGGAATGCCGTTGGGATCCTCGCCGATCCGGCCGCTGATGTGCGCGCCCACCGGGTTGAAATAGCGAAGAATCGCAATGCCAAGGCCGGGTGAGGCCGTGTGGATGTCGCGCAGCATGTCCTCGATCATCAGTTTCGTTCGGCCGTAGGGATTGGTGGCCGAGAGGGGAAATGACTCGCGGATGGGCACCTTCTCCGGCACGCCGTAGACCGTGGCCGACGAGCTGAAGACCAGGTTCCGAACCCCGTGCGTCTGCATCGCGTCGATCAAGTTCAGTGTGCTGATCAGGTTGTTCTGGTAGTAGCGGAGCGGAATCGATACCGATTCGCCCACCGCCTTGAGCCCGGCGAAGTGGATGACGGCATCGACGGGCTGCGCGGACATTACCGCGTCCAGCGCCGGACGATCCAGCAGATCCACCCGATGGAAGCCAGGCGTGCGCCCCGCCAATTCGGCGATGCGCCGCACGGCCTCGGCCTTGCTGTTGATCAAACTGTCGATGATCGTGACGTCGTCGCCGCGCGTCAACAGCTCGACGACCGTGTGGCTGCCAATGTAGCCGGCTCCGCCGGTGACGAGAATGTGCATGTGTTGCCTCAACCTCTTTGCTGGATGAAAGCAGCATGGTACTGCATGGGCCACCGCATTGCCAATGAAAACAGTCAAAACCGTGAACACCCCCTTGACAAGCCGCCGCCGATACTCTAAAGTCATCCTAATTCCTACGGGAATAGTAGATTAACTAACCGGCAAAGCAGGGAACGCGAATCATGACCACCATTCACGCGAGCATGGCAGACCTGATCGGCAAGACGCCGCTGGTGCGGATCAACCGGATGAACACGGGCGCGGCCGAGGTCTTGGTGAAGGTTGAAGCCTTCAATCCGGGCAGCAGCGTGAAGGACCGCATCGCGCTGGCCATGATCGAGGCAGCCGAGCGTGATGGGCGCCTGACGCCGGGCGGTTTGATCATCGAACCCACAAGCGGCAACACGGGGATCGGCCTCGCGCTGATCGCGGCGATCAAGGGATATCGCCTGATCCTGGCCATGCCCGAGACGATGAGCATCGAGCGGCGCAAACTGCTGCAGGCCTACGGTGCCGAGCTGGTGCTGACCGACGGCGCGGCGGGCATGAAAGGCGCCATCGCCAAGGCCGGCGAACTGCTGGCGGCGAATCCCGGAGCGTTCATGCCTCAGCAGTTCGAGAACCCCGCCAATCCCGCTGTCCATGCCGCGACGACGGCTGTCGAGATTCTCGATGACACCGATGGGGCCGTGGACGTGTTCGTCTCCGGCGTCGGCACGGGGGGAACCGTCACGGGTGTCGGGCGGGTGCTGAAGCAGAAGATCCCCGGCGTCAGGATCGTGGCGGTCGAGCCGGATAGCTCGCCGGTTCTCTCGGGCGGCAAGCCCGGTCCGCACAAGATCCAGGGGATCGGGGCCGGCTTCGTGCCGCGCGTCTACGATCCGGCGGTGGTCGACGAAGTCGCGCAGATTTCGGCCGACGAGGCCGGCGCCACGGCTCGCGACGCCGCGAAACGTGAAGGCCTGCTGATCGGTATTTCATCCGGTGCCGCCCTGGCGGTTGCCCTCAAACTGGCGGCGCTGCCGGCCTATGCCGGCAAGCGGATCGTCGCGCTGCTGCCCGATTGCGGCGAACGCTACCTCTCGACCTGGCTGTTCGAGTGAGGGCCGCTAGCCGCGCCGCTGCGCCCAGATGGCGTGCATCAGGATCCACGGGTCGAGGAAGTAGGCGCCGCCCTGCTCGAAGACGCGCCAGAAGAAATGCGTGTGTTCGTGGAATCCCACACGCGTGCCGGCGGTGGTGGCGTAGCCCGTGCCCCGCTTCAGCGGCGTGTGTTCGGCCACGAGCATGTCGATGAGGTGGCAGGCGCCGATCTCCCACGTCGCCCCATCGGCCCAGCGCCGGCTGCCGGTCCAACGGTTGTTGTTGAACCCCGCCGCCAGGCTGTTGTACAGGAAATGGTCGTCCAGGTCGAACGGCGCGGTCAGCACCGTGCCCTTCGGCATGTTGATGTCGAGACCGCCGTGCGCCGCGCCGCCGTTGTACGGCCCCATCCAGCAGTCCTCGCCGGTGTAGCAGTAGCGGATGTCGAGTGTGCCGGATGGATTGGGGTACCAGTCGCCCAGCGGCCCGGGACAGATGGGGAGCCCGGCTTGCTGCACGGCCCAGTGCGTCAGCTTGAACGGCTTGCAGAAGAGGCCTCCCTTCCAGTCCTTCTCCTCCATGAAGCCACCCTTTTCCTTGAAGGCGCACGAAGCGGCGTCGAACCAGACGCAAACCCCGTCGATGATCCACGGTTCGTAGAAGCAGGCTTGCGATCCGACTTCGCGACGCATCGTGTGTTCGCGGCCGTTGATCTGCACCCGCGCGGAGAAAGCATAGACCGTGATGTCACCTCCGGCGTGGCCGCCATCGTGATAGCGGTCGAAGCCGCGCGCGACGACTTCTGCCGAGGCGTCCAGCAGTTTCAAGATCCAACGGCGGCCGTCGTCGAGCGTCAGTTCCAGAACATCATCGGGGTTCAGCTCGAAGGGGGTTAGGGTCGGTTTGATCGTACGTTGCAGGATCATGGGAGTGTCCTTGTTGCCGGTTGCACGCGCTTCGCATCCCGGTGGCCGGCCGGGCCGCCGGGGTCCGCGGAGCCCGGGCTCGCGTTGGTGGGCGTTCGCGCAGCAATTCTAAATCTGGCCTCCTCCTCCGGTCGGGACGGAGCCCGACCCTCCAGTTCCTTCGAAGAACCTTTGTTTTCAATGATGGAGGGACGACCTCCATGTCGTCCGGCGGCAAAAAAGAGGCCAAATTGAGAACCGCTGGCGTTCGCATCTCATGGTAGCCCATCGCACATGGTTGTGCTAGACTCCTTTTTTGACAGATGGGCTTGCGGATGGCGTGTCCGCGGTATCCATCCGACAGGGGAACCTCATGAATGAACTGATCGGTGCATTGGTCTCGCAGTTGGGCATCCAGGAGAGCCAGGCCAAGGGCGGTGCCGGGCTGATCTTCAAGCTGGCCCGGGAGAAGCTCGGCGGCGACTTTTCCAAAATCTCCGGCGCGTTGCCGGGAGTTGCGGATCTGATCGCGGCGGCACCGCAGGCGGGCGGCGCGGCCAAGCTGGTCGGCGGCCTGCTCGGCGCCCTCGGCGGTGACAAGGCCAAGGGGCTTGCGGGGTTGGCCAGCCTTGCCGGCGGGTTCTCGCAGCTCAAGCTGGACAGCGGCATGGTCGCCAAGTTCGTGCCGATCATCCTGGAGGTCGTCAAGGGCCAGGGCGGCCAGGGTGTCGCGGATGTGCTGGCCAAGGTCTTGAAGTAGCCGGCTGCCGACGCGAGCGCTTCGGCCATGCAACGGCTGGAACGGGCTTTCTTCAGACAATCCGCGCCCACCCTGGCGCCGCAACTGCTCGGAAAGATGCTGTGCCGCAAAAGGGGGCGGCAGGTGCTGCGGCTGCGCATCACCGAGACCGAGGCCTACTACGGCGAGACCGACACCGCCTGTCATGCCAGCCGCGGCCGCACGCCGCGAACCGCGGTCATGTATGGCGATGGCGGCCACGCCTACATCTACCTCTGCTACGGCATGCACGAGATGTTCAACATCGTCTCGGGGGGCGTCGGCTTTCCCGAAGCGGTGCTTGTGCGCGGCGTGGAGGGTTTCAGCGGGCCGGGGCGGTTGACGCGTGGGCTGGCGATCACACGCGCGCTCAACCGCGAGGATTTGACGGTGTCGAGGCAGCTCTGGCTGGAGGATGATGGTGCCGAGGCCGCGTTCACCGCCGCGCCGCGCATCGGCATCGGCTACGCGTCGGCGCGCGACCGCGCGCGCCGCTGGCGTTTCACCCTGCGTGGATGAGCATGAGGTTCCGCGCGTAGACTAGCAGCCCGAACGCTTGGCCCAGGATCAAGATGGGATCCCGCCGCCCGACGGCATAGACCCGAACCAGCCAGCGCGCCGCCGATGATCGACAGGTGTTCCTGATTCTGCTCCGGTTGTCGGCACCCGGAAGCGCCGGTGCCGTGCCTGCCTCCACCGGACGGCCCAGAGAACGCACCAGGTTTCCTGTCCCGCCCTCAGCAGTCGGCCGCGCGCGCGCCGTGGTAGCAGCCGAAGCCGCCGTTGAACAGGCCGAAGCCCGGCGTGATCTGGCAGACATCGCCGGGCTGCGCGCCCGCCATGACGTAGCAGCGCGCCATGCACTCCGCCCATTGCCGCAAGTCGCCGGCCGTGTAGGGCATGACGACCGGCGTGCCCGTCGAGCCGCTCGACATGTGCATTTCGGCGATGGCGCGTGGTGGGACGCACGACAGGCCCAGCGGATACTCGCGCCGGAAGTCGTCTTTGCTCATGAAGGGCAGGGCCGCCAAATCTTCGAGGCCGCGGAAGCCGTCAGGCTCGACGCCGGCCGCGGCGAAAGCGCGGCGGTATCCGGCGTTCGCCCCGGGGCGGCCCGGCGGACGACCCGCCGCAATCGCTCATCCTGCAGCGCGGTCAATGCGTCGCGCGACAAGGTCTCCATCCGCGGGTTAAAGCAGGCCGTCATGGCTGATCGCCCTCCCGCAATCGAAGGCGGCGATATTCCTGTCGAGCAGCGGGGCACGCACCCGGTTGCGGATCGCCTGGTGCCAGGCCGTGGATGGAATGTCGCCCAGGGCGCTCGACACGATGCCGACGAGCATCGTATTGGCCAGCCGGGCATCGCCCATAGCGATCGCCTGCGCGGTGCAGTCGGTGTAGCACAAGCGTGGAAACAGACGGCGCAAACGCGCCTCGACATCGGCCGGATAGGCGGCCGTGCCCGACGAGACCGAGACGGGAATCAAGCGGTGCGCGAGACGGCGGCGAAGCCCCCGGGCTTGAGGACATGCGCCTGACGGATCGCCTCGATGTGCTCCAGCGCCCCGAGCACGTCGGCCGTGCCTTCGAGGATCAGCGGACTATGCACGACCGTGCCGTAGCGGATCTGGGCCGTGACCGACCCGCCTCGCTGCGCCATGCCGTGAATTTCGTTGGCCGCAACTTCGAATCCGCCGCCCGCCGCCGCATCGGCGATGATCTTGGCGGCCAGGAGAATGCCCTGACCGCCCACGCCGCATAAAAAAATGTTTCCCATGTTGCCCGGTGCCTTCGCCTCTTGATGTCGATTCTTGCAGCTTAGCAGGAGGGCGGCGGCTTGTCGAGATGCGGCTGTCGTGCTGACGCACCCACTGACGCAAGCCTTTCGCAAACGATGTTTCCCGCCGGCGCGGAATCGGCTATACTGGCAAGGTCATGGTGGCACAGGAACAGGCGCAGACCGACACAAGAGACGGCGGGGGTTCCCGCGACGTCTGGCTCGACGCG
>JAAYZJ010000565.1 GCA_012514915.1 Lentisphaerota bacterium
GCCCTCGCCTTCAAGGACGATGCCCCGGCCGATGCGCTCTTCGCGTCCGCCCGGGCGCGCGTGCAGGAGTTGCTCGCGACGATCGGCACGCCGGCCGTCACCACCTTCAAGCCGAACCGGCGCGGCATCGAGCTGCCCCGGGCCGTGCACGGCCCCGAGTACTACAAGGGGATGGTGGAACGGGTCAAGACGCGCATCCACGAGGGCGACGTCATCCAGTGCGTGGTCTCGCAGAGCTTCGTCGGGCCGGCGCCAGAGGATCTGGTCAGCCTCTACCGCGCGCAGCGCTACGTCAACCCCTCGCCCTACCTCTTCTTCCTGAAGGCGCGCGGATGCACGCTGATCGGCTCGTCGCCCGAGACCATGATCCGGCTCGACAACCGCACCGCCTGTCTGCGTCCGATCGCCGGCACGCGCCCGCGCGGCGCCACCGAGCAGGAGGACCGGCGCCACGCCGACTCCCTGCTGCAGGACGAGAAGGAACGCGCCGAGCACCTGATGCTGGTCGACCTCGGCCGCAACGAGCTCGGGCGCGTCGCCCTTCCCGGCACCGTCCAGGTCACCGACCTCATGACGGTCGAGCGCTACTCGCACGTCATGCATCTGGTCTCGAACATCACCGCCGACATCGAACCGCGCTACGACGCCTTCGACCTGTTCCAGTCGGCCTTTCCCGCCGGCACGCTCAGCGGCGCCCCCAAGATCCGCGCGATGGAGATTATCGCGGAGCTCGAGGACGATCCACGCGGGCCCTACGGCGGCGCGGTCGGCTACTTTTCGTTCGACGGCCACATGGATTTCTGCATCTGCATCCGCACGGCGATCGCGGAGCACGGCCGGCTGACGCTGCGCGCCGGCGGCGGCATCGTGGCCGACTCGGAGCCGGACTACGAATACCGCGAGACCGTCAACAAGGCCGGCGCCCTGGCCCGTTCGATCGAGCTGCTGCGCCAGGCGCAGGCGCGGGAGAGTGGCTGTCGGCAGTAGGCCGTGTACACGATAAGTGTTTCGGAATTTTTTTTGACAGGATTACAGGATTAACCGGATTTTTGAATGGTTCGTGTAGAAACAATAATGCGACGCCTAGGAATTGCTGAAAGGAAGCATTCGCATGATTCTCATGATCGATAACTACGATTCGTTCACCTACAACCTCGTGCAATATCTGCGCGAGATGGCCGCCGAGGTCGTGGTGCACCGCAACGACGCGGTCACCGTCGCGCAGGTTCTGGAGCAGGCGCCGGCCGCCATCGTCGTCTCGCCCGGCCCCGGGCGGCCCGAGGATGCCGGCATCTCCTGCGACTTGATCCGCGCCTGTGCCGGGAGGATACCCATCCTGGGCGTCTGCCTCGGGCACCAAGCCATCGCGCAAACCTTCGGCGCCGCGATCACCTATGCGCAGCGGTTGATGCATGGCAAGACCTCGGAGATCACCAGCGACGGCGAAGGGCTCTTCAAAGGACTCGGCGACCGTCCCTTCAAGGCCATGCGCTACCATTCGCTCGTGATCGACCGGGCGACACTCCCCGACTGCCTGGCCGTGACCGCCACCGCCGAGGACGGCGAAATCATGGGCGTCCGCCACAAGACCGAGGCCATCCACGGGATCCAGTTCCACCCCGAATCGATCATGACCCCCGTCGGCAAGCGGATCCTGCGCAACTTCCTCAAGCTCGCAAACCTCGCCTACGTCCGCGCCACGTAATGGGTTGGTTTCTGGGGGGTGAGGATTAGCGCATGAAGAGAGGGCGGAATAGACAATTCGGACGGCATAAAGCCCGCGACGGGGCTAAAGCCCCTGTACGACTTCCGCCTAAAGGCGGGACTCCGACGCGCCGGTTCACCGGCACAGACCTCCCGTCGGAGTACCGGCTTCAGCCGGAAGCCTGCGAGGGCCTTTAGGCCCGTGTACACGGAAACGGAGTGACAGACATGAACTACCCGCAACAGCTCAGACAACTGATCGCCCGCCAGGATCTTTCGGAAAACGAGGCCTTTGCGATGGTCACCGCCATCCTGGGCGGAGAACTGACCGAGGGGCAGACCGGAGCCTTCCTGGCCACTCTCGCGGCCAAGGGCGAAACCATCGACGAGATCGCCGGCGGCGC
>JAAYZJ010000566.1 GCA_012514915.1 Lentisphaerota bacterium
GACCTGGCCGTCGGCCAGCGCGACGAGAACCATGTTCTCGATCATCTGCATGTTGGCCACCGGGTAGGCGAGGGGCTGGAGCCGGTAGGACTCGCCGTGCGTCAGCAGGGCGCGTGCGGCGTGAAGGTCGGCTTCGTCGGCGCCGATGCGGAACATGATGTCGCTCAGGGCGCCGTTCTCCACGTCCGACATTGCGCCGTCGGCCTCCGCGATCGCCAGCACATTGGCGAGGTGGATGATGGTGGCATGCGGTCTCATGGCGGGTTGGTCCCGGAGACCATCCATGCTGGGCCTCGCGGGTAATCCCTGGAAGTTGCAATACGTTAACCATGCCAGAATGCCCGCCCCTAAGTCAAAACCAAAAAACATGGGGTGAGCGGTCAACTTGGCGCTTTACGCTTGGCATAAGGGTTGCTATATACGCTTGGCATAAGGGTTGCTATAAGAACAGCGGCCGGTCGAGGGCCGCGAGAATAGGAACAACCATGACACAAACCGATACTTTTGCGCGGAGACTCGCCGTCTGGCTGGCGGTCGCCCCCCTTTGTCTGTTCGCCCAGGTCGAACCGGTGGCCGAGTGGCAGCGGCAGCAGGCCCTCGCGCGGCTTCCTGAACTTGCGCGGCAGGCGCCGAGCACCGCCTGGAGAACGCATCTGCAGGGATTGGCCGCGCCGTCGACGCCAGCCGCAAGGCAGGCGGCGGTCAACGCCGTCCGGGTCGCACTGGACGTGACGAACGCCGTCAGCGAGACCCCGTTCATCCACTACGCCGTCCCGCCGATGAGCGAGGTGCAGCGGCTGCCGGATCTCTACCCGGTCGACGGCGAGGCCCTGGCGCCCGTGCGCATCGTCGCGGCCCAGGACGAGTACGAGCCGGGCGCCTTCACGATCTACCCGCTGGCCGACCTCGGCAAGGTTGCCCTCTCGCTGACCCCCTTCCGGAGCGACGAGGGGCAGGTATTCCCGGCGGAACAGCTCGATCTGAAGCTGCTCAAGGTCTGGTACCAGAACCGCAACGCGTGGTACAGCTACTTCGGCGACACCGGGTTCAAACTGGTGGCCGAGCTCCTGCTCAACGACGAGGATCTCATCCAGGTGGACGAGGCACGCGGGGCCAACTACGCGCGCCTGACCGCGCCCGACGGCACCGTGACGACTCGCTGGATCAACCCGCCCCGCGAAATCGACGTCCGCTATGCCTGGCATTACCGCAAGACGAGCCTCTTCGCCCCGATGCGCCCCGACTTCGACGACGCGGACACGCTGCAGCCCGTCGCCTTGAACAACGGCCGCTTCACGACCTTCTTCCTGACGGCCCACGTCACGACCAACACCGCTCCGGGACTCTATAAGGGCACCGTGCGCCTCGCCCGCGGCGGCACAGTGATCGGCGAGATCCCCGTCGCGCTGCGCGTGCTCCCCTTCGCCCTCCCGGCGCCCAAGTGCTACTTCGACACCGACAAGGATTTCCTCACCGCCTCCTACAGCTACATCAGCCTCGACATGATCA
>JAAYZJ010000567.1 GCA_012514915.1 Lentisphaerota bacterium
ACCGGATTGAACGAACCGCCGAGGATGGCCACCCGTCTCATGGATTTCCTTTCCGGCCTTCGGCCATCGCCGCCAGCAGGCCTGCAGCCACGAGGGTCGCGATCAGGCTGCTGCCGCCCTGGCTGATGAACGGCAGCGGAATACCCGTCATGGGAATCGCCTTGACCACGCCGCCGACGTTGAGCAGCGCCTGGACGGCGAGCGTGGCGGTGAGCCCCACCCCCAGCAGGACCCCGAACGGACCGCGGGCCCGGGCGGCGATCGACCAGCCCCGCCAGGTCAGCGCCACGAAAACGAGGACGATCAACGCGCAGGCGATGATGCCGAGTTCCTCGGCTAGGGCGGCGTAGACGAAATCGGAGGAGACGATGGGAATGGTCTGCGGCGCGCCGGCGCCGATGCCCGCGCCCCACAGGCCGCCGGCATACATGGCCGAGAGCCCTTGCAGGATTTGCCACCCCTTGCCGGTCGGGTCGGCGAAGGGGTCGAGCCAGACGTCGAAACGGGCCCGGGCATGCGCCGAGACAACTCCGACGACCCAGCCGGAGAGGAGCACCCCGAGGCCGCCGACGAGGAGATAGCCGGGCCTGCGGGCGACGGCGTAGAGCATGATGACCAGCACGGTGTTGAGCAGCAGCAGCAGGCCGAGATCGCGCAGCAGGACGATCAGCCCGACGGGCAGCGCCCAGAGCGCCGCGAAAAGCCAGAGCGTCCGCGCCGGGGGCATTGGCAGGCCGGCCTGGGTCTCGGCGAAGTCGGCTTTGCGCCCACTGAGAAAGGCGGCGAGGAAGACGACCAGCAGCGGCTTGACGATCTCGCTCGGGTTGAGGTTGCCAGGCATGTAGATGCCGCCGCGGTAGCGCCGGCCGAAAACCAGCATGGCGGCGAGTCCGGCGACCGCGAGGACGTAGCAGACCCAGCCGGCCCCGGCCAGCAGTCGGTAGCGGCCGCGGCCGGCCAGCACAAGGACGGCCATCAGCGCGCCCATGCCCAGCGGAACCGCCAGCACGACGCCGGCTCCGCCGCCACCGGCGAAGACGCCCATGCGGAACTGGATCGCCAGGCCGATCCCCATCAGGAAACAGACCATCGCCACGAGCCTTCCATCGGCGGAAGCGGGACGGCTCCGGAGCAGGAGCCAGATCAGGAGCAGGCCGACGCTATAGGCACCGAAAGCCTGCAATTGTCCCCAGGGGAGACTCGGGGCATTGGCGATGCGGGTCGCCAGCAGCACCGCATGGGCCAGCGCGACGGAGAGCCACACGAGCAGCCACAAGGGGCCGTCGTGCGCGCCGCGCGCGTGCCTTCGATTGTTCAAGCGTGCCATCATGATCGTGCCTGCGGGATCAGGTTGCCGGGCGGATGATCGCCAGTTTCCGGGCCTCCTCGAGCAGCGCGCGGGCGATCGGCAGCGCGGTGCGCGAACCGTAGCCGCCGCGCTCGACCAGGACGGTGACGATCAGCCGCGGTTCGGCCCCGGACGCGAAGCAGGTGAACCAGGCATGGTCGTCGCCGCCGGGGGCCTGGGCCGTCCCCGTCTTGCCGCAGACCGCGAGACCGGGCAGGTCGACGGCGCGTCCGGTGCCGTGCTGCACGGCCTCGCGCATCAGCGCCTGCACATTCGAGGCGATGGCCCGCGAAAACACGCGCTCGGCTGGCGGCGGCGGCGCGGCGGCCACGAGACGCGGCGAGGGGAGGATGCCGCCGCCGGCGACGGCGGCCGTCCACAGGGCGACGTGCATGGGAGTGACGACCATCTTCCCCTGCCCGATCGCCAACTGGGAACGCATGCGCCGGTCGGCCGGGGCGACACGCGGCACCATGCCCTGCCCCGCAGCGACGCGCCCCGTGGCCGATTCAAACAGGACGACCCCGTCGTTGAGGCCGAGCCGGCCGACGAGCGAGTTGAAGGCCCCGGCCGAGCAGGCCAGGCCGAGCTGGGCGAAATAGACGTTGGAGGAGTGGACAAAGCCGTCGCGCAGGCCGATGCGTCCGAACCCGTTCCACACGCGCCCTTCGCGCTGCCGGATGTAGTATTCGCTGTCGCGGATGGGTCGGGCGTCGGCAGCGGCGCGAAAGCCCCCGGCGGGACAATCGAAGCGGGGCGAGAGGCGCTCCTCGCCGGCCAGCGCGGCCATGACGATCTTGAACGTCGATCCGGGCGGGTACAACCCCTGCAGGGCGCGGTTGAGAAGCGGGGCCGACTCGCGGTCGTCCTGGAAGTCGCCGGGGGCATGGGGATCGAACGCGGGCATGCTGACGAGCGCCAGCACCTCGCCATCGGCCCGCATCACGATGATGGCGCCATGGCGCCCCTGCAGGAGGGCATGCGCCTTGCGCTGCAGCCGGGCGTCGAGCGTCAACCGCAGATCCTCGCCCTCGGCCTGGTTGGCGGCGAGGAGGTTGCGCCCCAGACGGGCGAGTTCTTCGCGCGCCGTGCCGCCGATGCCGCTGAGGACGTCATCCCCGGCCCGCTCCATGCCGGTCATGCCGTAGCGGATATCGAAGTAGCCCACGGCATGCGCCGCCGCCTCGCCCAGCGGGTAGCGGCGCAGCCAGGGGGCGCCGGGCCGAGGGTCGTCGACGGCCAATACGGTGCCGTGTCGGTCGAGGAGGGCGCCGCGGCGCACGAGGCTGGCGGGCCGCGCGTTGTGGATCCGCATGAAGCGCATGAAGGCGATGTTGCGGGCGCCGAGAATCTGCCAGTTGAATTGCGCCGCCAGAATCCCGCACCAGGCGGCGAGCGTGAGGAGGGCGAGCAGGGGAAACCCCGTGCGCCCGCGGCCAGCCGCGGGGCGCTTCGAGCTGGCGGCCAGCCCGCAGGCCGCCACCACAAAGCAGGCGAAGAAGGCCATGCGGAGGATCAGCATGGTCTTGCCGGCGTATGGGCCGTTCAGCCACTCGGTCAAGGCGGACAGCATGATGGCGGGCTCGCGGTCCCGGGCGGTTCATCCAGCGGGTCGAGATCGAGGGTGAAGCCGCCGGCATCGGCCAGGGACAGGAGCGGACGGCTGGCGGCATCGAGCGTGTCGGGCGCCGGCGGAAGCAGCGGTTTGGCGGGGGGCGGATCC
>JAAYZJ010000568.1 GCA_012514915.1 Lentisphaerota bacterium
AGCACGAAGCATTCGCCCGAGTCCATCACCCGGAAATCGACGCGGCCCATGCCGCGGGCGCCCAACGCCTCGACGGTCGCGCGCGCCAGCGCCTGGCAGCGGCCGGTCAATGCGGCCTCGGCCACCGGATCGGGAAAGGTATAGCGCGTGTCGCCCGTCACATACTTGGCGTTGAAATCGTACCAGCCGTGGGCCAGTTGAATCTCGATCACCGGCAACACCTCGTCGCCCACGAAACCGACCGTCATCTCGCGTCCGGGGATGTAGCGCTCGACGAGCACCTCGGCATCGTGCTGCCGGGCCCGCTCCAGGGCAGGCGCCCACTCGTCCGCCTGACGGACACAGGAGATGCCGACGCTCGACCCCTCCCGCGGCGGCTTGACCACGACCGGCAGCGCGAGCGGACAACGCGACTCACCCGGTCCAAGAACCGCATAATCAGCCGTCGGGACCCCGCAGGCCTCCAACCGGCGCTTGGTGGCGATCTTGTCCATGGCCAGCCGGCTGGCCGCCGCGCCGGCCCCCGTGTAGGGGATGCCCAGGCGGTCGAGATCGGCCTGCACGCCGCCGTTCTCGCCCGTGCCGCCGTGCAGCGCGAGGAAGACGGCCTCGATCCCCGGGGGCAGGGTCTCGACCGATTCGCGGTCCAGCACGACCGGCGTGACGGCATAGTCGGCCGACGCCAGCCCCTCGACAACCGCCTGCCCCGAGCGCAGCGAGACCTCGCGTTCGCTTGATACACCGCCCATCAGAACGGCCACGTTGTGAAATCTTGCCATATTCGAACCTCGGCAACCAACTCAACACCCTGCTGCGCCTGGACACGTTGCCGCATCCGCTGCATCAGCACCAGTACATCGGAGGCCGTGGCCCCCTCCTGCGTCACGATCACGTTGGCGTGCCGCGCAAACACCCGCGCGCCGCCGATGGAGAGCCCTTTGCAGCCCGCCTCGTCGAGCATCCGTCCCGCCGGGACGCCCGCGGGATTGCGGAAAACCGACCCGGCGCTGCGGTGCCCGCCGAAATCCAGCCGCAGGCCCCGGTAGTGGCGCCGGGCCTGCGCGACCGCCCCGGGCGCGGCGGGGCACAGTGCCAGCTCGACCGCCGTGGCGACCCGCGTCTCGAGCACCCGGCACGCGCGGTAGCCGAACCCCGCCTCGCCGCCCTTCACTATAAACGGTGTGCCGTCTTTTTTCAAACCGTGAATCGCCCGCACCCGGTCGCCGATGCACGCCCCGTGCGCACCGGCATTGGTCGACAGCCAGCCGCCCACCGTGCCGGGAATGCCCTCCATGAACGACAGGCCGTCGAGCCCCGCCTCCGTCAGCCGTTGCAGCAGCCGCGCCCCCGCCACCCCCGCCCCCACGCGGACGCGGCCGTCGGAACCGCAGGTGATCGCCCCGAAATCGCCCCCTGCCAGGCGGACGACAAGCCCCCGCACGCCGAGGTCGCTCACCAGGAGATTGGAGCCGCCACCCAGCACGCGCACCGGCAACCCCGCCTCCCCGGCGATCCGCAGTGCGTCGGCCAGGGCCGACTCGGTCGCCGCCTCGGCCAGCAGGTCGGCGCCCCCCCCCACCCCCAGCGTCGTCAGGGGGGCCAGGGGGACCCGGCGCCGCAGCGCGACACCATCCACGCGGGCGAGGCGCGCGGCGGCGGCATCCGTGCCCGATCGGGTCGGCTGCCCGAGGGCCGCCGCCACGGCCTCGCCCAGCTTGACGACATCCCCCGCGCCGATCACGAGGAGCTGATCGCCGGCGCGCAGCGTCTCGAGCAGCCAGGCGGCCGCAGCCTCCTGGGTTCCGGCCAGGCGCGGCACGGGAATGTCCGGCGCCTGGCGCGCGCGGAACCGGGCGTAGAGATCGCGCGCATCGCCGCCCGGCAGAGGGTCTTCCGAGGCGGCGTAGACCGGCAGCAGCAGCAAGTCGTCGATCCCGGCGAAGGCCGCCGGAAAAGACGCGCCCAACGCGAGGGTCCGGGTGTAGCGGTGAGGCTGGAAGACCGCCAGCGTGCGGCGGGCCGGCTGCAGCCGGGCCAGCGACACCAGGGCGGCGATTTCGGCCGGATGGTGCGAGTAGTCGGAGACAACCGCGATCCCCTGCTGCCGGCAGAGGCACTCGAATCGCCGCCCCGGAAGCTCGTCGAGCGCCGCCAGCGCGGGGAAGGCCCGGTCCGGATCGCCGCCGAGGGCGAGCGCGGCACCCAGGGCAGCCGCGGCATTCAAGGCGTTGTGGCGGCCCGTCAGCGGGAGGGTCACCGTGCCCAGCGCCCGGTCCTCGAACGTCATGTCCAGGGTCATCCGGTCCGCCTGCAGATCCGCCCGGGTGATGCGCAGCCGCGCGGCCGAACTGAATCCGTAGCCCAGTGTCCGCTCCCGGCCGACGCAGAGGCGCGCGGCCCCCTCGTCGTCGGCGCAGTAGACCACGCCCTCGCGTGTCGCTTCGGCGGCGGCGGCGAAACAGGCGTGCAGCGCCTCCAGCGTCCCGAAATGCTCGAGGTGGTCGGCGTCGACGTTCGTCACCACCAGCACCGACGGCGCATAGCGGGCGAGCGTCCCGTCGCTCTCGTCGCCCTCGGCGACCAGCGGCCCGGCGCCGCCCTGCCGGGCGACATCCCCCATCGCACGCGTCGCCCCGCCGATGCACCAGTCGGGATCCATCCCGAGAACCTGCAGCAGCCGCAGGGTCATGCAGGCGGTCGTCGTCTTGCCGTGGGTGCCGCAGACGGCGACGCTCCGCCGCGCGTTCAGCAGGGCCGCCAGCACCTCGCCCCGGCGCGCCACGGGAATGCCGATCGACCGCGCCCGCACCACCTCCGGGTGGCTGTCGGAGACGGCCGCGCTGCGGACCAGCAGATCGCAGGGCCTGTCGAGGTGCGCCGGATCGTGCCCCTGCCGGACGGCGACCCCGTCCCGCTCCAGCCGCGCGGCCGCGGGCCCGGACACGTCGGCATCGCACCCCGACACCCGCCAGCCGCAGCCGGCCAGCAGGCGCGCGACGCCGGACAAGCCGACGCCGCAGACGCCCATCGCATGCGCCCGCAGCGGTCCAGGACGGTGCAGCAGCGCGTCCAACTGCCCGCCATCGCCCGCCTGGTCCCTCATGGCTCGTCCGCTCCGGCGCGAAACAGCGCCACCAAATCGGCGGACGAAAGACGGGTGTCGCCGGTGCCTTCGAGAAGATCCTCCGCCATCGCCCGCTTGCGGGCGTGCAGCTCGACCACGCGTTCCTCGACGGTGTCGGTGGTGACGAGGCGGTAGATCGTGACGGGCTGGCGCTGGCCGATGCGGTGGGCGCGGTCGGCCGCCTGCATCTCCACGGCCGGATTCCACCAGGGATCGAGCAGGATCACAAAGCTGGCCGCCGTCAGGTTCAACCCCGTGCCGCCCGCCTTGAGGCTGATCAGGAAGAGATCGCCCTCGCCGCGCTGGAAGCGCGAGACCGCCTCGGCGCGCTGGCCGAGCGGCGTGGAACCGTCCAGATACTGGTATGTGAAGCCGGCCGCGTCGAGACGCTGCCGGATGATGCCGAGGAAATCGACAAACTGGCTGAAGACCAGCGCGCGGTGGCCGTTGGCCCGCAGGTCGCCGACGAGTTCCAGGAACGTCTCGACCTTCTGCCCCGGCAGCGGCGACCCGGGCAGCAGCAGCGAGGGGTGGCAGCAGGCGCGGCGCAGTTTCGTCAGATGCGCCAGGATCGTGATCCGGTTGGCCTCGTCCTCACGGGCATCGAGCGAGGCGAGGGCCTCGCGGCGGCCGCTCTCGTAGAGGCTGCGCTCGTCGTCGTCGAGCGTCACGGCCAGCGTGATCTCGGTCTTGGGCGGCAGGTCGTCCAGCACCTCCGACTTCAGACGGCGGAGGATGAAGGGCGCGGTCATCCGCTTGAGCAGGGGGCTGACCGTGCCGTCGGCGTTGCAGAAGCGCTGCTCGAAGCGGCCGTGCGTGCCGAGCAGGCCGGGATTGAGGAAGTCGAAGAGGCTCCAGAGCTCGCCGAGGTTGTTCTCGACGGGCGTGCCCGTGGCGACGGCGCGCAGGCGGGTGTCCAGGCGCTTGACGATGCGCGTCCGCTTGGCCTGGCGGTTCTTGACGGCCTGCGCCTCGTCGAGCACGACGGCGCCCCACGGGCGGCTCGTCAGCAGGTCCTCCTCGAAGGTCAGGAGGCCGTAGCTGCAGACGACCACGTCGAAGGGCTGCGCCCCGCGGACGCAGGCCGCGCGGTCCTGCACCTCGGCCAGCAGGGTGACGCGCAGGGCGGGGGCGAAGCGGGCGGCCTCGTCCGCCCAGTTGCTCGAGACCGAGGTGGGGGCGATCACCAGCGCGGGGCCATCGTCGGCGCGGGCCGTGAGGAGGGCCAGGATCTGGATCGTCTTGCCGAGGCCCATGTCGTCGGCCAGGCAGGCGCCGAGGCCGCAGGCGGCGAGGCGGAAGAGCCAGACGAATCCCTCCTGCTGGTAGGGGCGCAGTTCGCAGGTCAGCGAGGCGGGCAGCGGCGGCTTGTGTCGGAAGGCCTTGCGGAAGTCGGCGATCCGGTCGCGGATCCGCGCGGGGAAGTCGAGCCCCTCGCGCGCGTCGGACGCGACCATGGTGTCGAGCATCGGCAGGGCCGCCGGCGGCAGCCGGAGCTTCTGCCGGGACACCTCGCCGGCCTGGGCGAGCAGCTCGATCTGCCGCATCAGATGCCGGGTCAGGCAGAGGTAGCGCCCCTCGCTCAGCGGCACGAACCGGTCGGTGCGTCCGCCCAGGCCCGCCAGCAGGTCGGTGAAGGCCATGACCTTGCCGTCGTCGAGGGCCACGTCGCCCCCGATCTCCAGCCAGTAGTCGGCCCCGGCCGTCCCCTTGAGGGCGAAGGGGGCGCCGCTCCCGGGGCGCACGACCTCCAGGGCGCGCCCTTCCGGCCACTCGAGCACAACCGCCTCCGACAGGCCATGCACCTCGTCCAGAACCTCCAGGATAGCCGGCAGCTCGGCGACCTCCCAGTGGTGCGGCGCGGCCTCCCAGGCGGCGAGGGACGGACAGCCGGCGGTGAAGGCGTCGCGGGCCGCCCGCTCGCCGTCGAGGTCGCGGCTCACGGCGACCGTCTCGCCCGCCAGACGCGCGAGCATCTTGCGCGTGCCGCTGCCGGGGGGCACCACCAGCGGCAGATCCGGAACGGGCTGGTTGACGAGATCGAGATGCAGCACGCCGTTGACGAACCGGGCCCGCAGGCGGAACTGCACGCCACCCTCGACCAGACGGGCGTCGACCGCCTCGGCGTCGAATTCGCCCTTGACGCCAATCACCTTCGCGAGCGGAGCCAGCAGCCCCTGCAACACCCCGCTCCCCTCGGCGGGAATCACCAGCCGGTTCTTCTTGCCGTAGCGGCCGACGATCGCGGCGAGCTTGTGATGCAGCGGCCCCTTTTCGAAGACGGTGAACACATCGTCGCGTTCCCGGACGAGCTGCAGCTCGGCATAGGCGGCGCTCTCCCGCCACGGCAGGCGCAGTTCCGTGGACCGCCCGCCCCGTGTCGCGGCGATCTCGATGGCGGGGTCGCCCTTGACGATCCGGATCGGGAGGGTGTCGTAGTAGCTGATGTGGCGGTTCCCGTCGCCCAGCACGCGGTAGACCTGCGGATGGTCGGCCAGCGCCGGCAGGATCCAGTAGGCTTCCCAGACGTCGCCATGGTAGGCATGCCGCGTGCCGTAGCCCTGTTTGAGCGCGTTCTTGACCTCCAGATCCCGGGGCCCCAGCAGGGCGTCGTGCGTGCCCGCAACCAGCGCGTACAGGTCGATATGCCGGCCGCTGCTCCACTTGCCGCTCTTGAGCATCTTGCAGGCGCGGACGGACAGCCTGCGGACACGCACATCGTCGGGGTCGGCGTCATCGAGAACCAGCAGCCACTGGATCAGAACCGAACCGGCCTTGACGCCATCGGACGCGCTTGCCGCCCCGGTTGCCGGCAGCAGGCTGCCGATCTCCTTGAGCGCCTGTTCCCAAGGCTGCACGATGGTGCCTTGCGACCAGAGGGGAACCGTGCTGGTCGACGCCTCGACCTGGCGGCAGAGTTCGGCGGCCTCCGGGTGGTTCGGCAGCAGGCGGCGCACACCGGGCGCCAGTGAGACGGCCATCCACCGGTAGCCGGCCGTGTGGGCGCTGCGCAGCAACTGCAGGCTCTGCCGGCCGAGTTGCTTGTCAACGGCCCCATCGTGCAGGAAGAGCGCGGCCAGCGCGCAAATGAACGTGTCCATGCTCCTCTGGTGCGCGGCCGTGTCCGCCGGCTCCGCAACCACCGCCCCCCCGCCGCGGTTGGCGACGTCGTCCAGCATGCCGAGATGCTCCGAGAACGCGCAGGCCGCGTACCGCGCCGGCAGACGGCCGCTCGAAGCGATCAGGTTGCGCACGCGGGTCTTGGACTTGTTGGCACGGATCGCCGCAAGGGCCGCCAGCATGAGGAAGGACGAGACCGAATGAAGGGCGATCTGGCGGTCGTAGTCGATGATGTTCCCGAACAGGGCAAACAGCTTGTCGGCGATCACGGCGTCGCCGTCGAGCAGCGCCGCGCAGGCCTCTGCGGCGATCGTCTCATTGCCTTTGCCCTTGGCCACGGCGGCGAGCTGCCGCAGGGCCTCGCGCCCCCCCGTCCAGGTGTGCCAGACGCAAAGCGGCAGGAACACGCTGGGCGACAGCAGCATGGAGCGGCCGAGAACGCCGGGGCTGGTGACCATGCCCGTCAGGGGGGCGGCCGGCTCGCAGGCGACCAGCGTCCATGTCGACATTTCAGGAAAGAGATAGAGACCCGCACGCGGTGCCAGGGACGCCAGCTCGCGCAGCAACACCGGCATCATCAGCTCCGCGTAGGCATCCCAGTCGTACATGCTGGAGATCTCGTTGTCCACCAGCATGAACCGGATGTCGTCGATCCGCTCCTCGAGCAACGCCTGGTGAACGAGGCTGATGGGTTTGAACCTTCCCCGTGACTCGAAAACAAGGCAGCCTAGTCCATACACGTCGTGCCTGTCGCTGAGTGCACGCTCGATCGAGGTCAGGTAGCCCCGGATCTCCGGCCGGCTGAAGAGGCTGCGCTGGACGCCCAGCGGGAGCGGCATGCAGACCAAGCCGCCGGATTTGGATTGCTGGATCAACCGAGCCTGCAACAGGCGCGTGATCGCCCCGTC
Organism: Lentisphaerota bacterium; assembly: GCA_012514915.1. Taxonomy (GTDB): domain Bacteria; phylum Verrucomicrobiota; class Kiritimatiellia; order RFP12; family JAAYLN01; genus JAAYLN01. Next base: position 7,153 of record JAAYZJ010000568.1, read on the forward strand.
GACATCGCCTTCACGGACCGCGCGTCCGCTGCCTTCCGCCTTGACGCCACTCTCGCGGAGGATCCGTACCAGGTGCCGGGGTACGCTCCTCATGCAGAGGAACATGACGAGAAACACCGCCTGATCGAAGGGCTTGAGGTTGTTGAAGTCGAGCGACTCGGCGGCAGTCATGAACAAAGCATCTCCGGGAAAAGGGCGGCCAAACGGACGGAAGAAATGAATGATAAGGCATGAACGGGCCAAATGCAATCGGGGAGGCGTGGGCTCCGGCAATGCTAGCCAGGCGAGGTTGCGCTTGCGGGTGGCCGCTCCGATTCGCTATAGTTGGGCGTTTCCAATCCGTGATAAGGTTGAATGATGTCCGACACCCATTGTCCCTGCGGCAGCGGTCGCGCCTTTGAGCTCTGCTGCGAGCCCTATCTGCTGGGCCGTCTGCCGGCGCCCACGGCGGAGGCGCTGATGCGCTCGCGGTACACCGCCTACGCGCTCTGCAGCATCGACTATCTCTACAAGACCTCGGGCAAGCGCGTCCGCAAGGAGTTCGACGCCGAGGGGAGCAAGCGCTGGGCCGAGGCGGCGGAATGGTCCGGCCTCGAGGTGCTGGCGATCGAGGGCGGCGGCGAACAAGACGATGCCGGGCACATCGAGTTCATCGCCCACTACTCGATCAAGGACCAGACCTTCAACCATCACGAGCATGCCCAGTTCGCCAAAATCGACGGCGAGTGGTTCTTCATGGACGGCGAAGTCATCGGCCCCGCCCCCGAACGCCGCGAAGCCCCCAAGGTCGGCCGCAACGAGCCGTGCCCCTGCGGCAGCGGCAGGAAATTCAAGAAGTGCTGCGGCGCGGCCGGCAGCGAGCCCGCCACATGATCCGGGCCGCCTTATTCGACCTTGACGGCACCCTGCAGGATTCCGAGGTGCTCTGGGTGGAGGCCACGCGCGACTATCTGCGCGCGCAGGGCGTGGATCTGTCGCCTGCCGAGGCGGAGCAGATCGTCTACGGCCGCGGCTGGCGCGAGGTCTTCGAGACGATGCAGCGCCTGGCGCCTCCGCTGGTGCCGGTCACGATGGACGAAGGAGCCCGCGTCCTGCGCCGCTATTATCTCAAGCGCCGCGACACGACGTCGATCGCCCTGCCGGGCTCGGTGGATCTGCTGCGCCGACTGGCCACGCGGATGCCCGTCGCGATCGTCTCGGGCTCGCCGCGCGACGACATCGCCGAGGCCATCGACCACCTGGCCATCGGCGACAGCGTGCAGTTCTATCTGGGCGCCGAGGATTATGGATCCGGCAAGCCCAGCCCCGATTGCTTCCTGCTGGCGGCCGAGCGGCTCGCTCTTCCGCCCGCCGCCTGCCTGGTGATCGAGGATTCCGCCGCCGGCGTGGCGGCCGCCAAGGCAGCCGGCATGCCCTGCGTGGCGCTCGTCCGTCCCGGACGTCCGTCCCAGCATGTGGCCGGCGCCGACTGGATCGTGCCCGACCTGGGCGCCTTCGATATCGAAAGGCTGACGCCCCATGAAGATTGAGACCATCGACCGCAACTTCCGCGCCGCCACGGTTGGCGACCTCGATTTCCAGTTCACCGACGTGCGGCAGGCGCCGTTCGCCCTCGAGGGCTTTCCCTGGGGCGATCCGGACCACCCGTTCTGCCGGCTGCCGCCCGCGATGACCGAGGCCGACGTCAACGCCGGCGCCCTGCAGCTCGGGCGCCACACGACCACGGGCGGTGCCGTACGCTTCCGCACCGATTCGCCGCAGATCGCCATCCGGGCCAAGCTGTCGCATTCCAGCGACATGAACCATATGCCGCGGGCCGGAAGCGCCGGGTTCGACATCTACCTGGGCACGGGGCGGGACGCCCGCCATTTCGGCACCGCGCAGCCGTCGCCGCACGAGGTCGATCTCGTCCGCGTCCTGGCGCAGGCGCCGCAGGGCGGCGGCCTGAAGGACTGGTGCGTCAACTTTCCGCTCTACGGCGGCGCCGAGTCGGTCGAGATCGGCATCCGCCCCGGCAGCCGACTCGAGGCCCCCGTCCCGCATGCCGTCGCCCGACCCGTGCTGTTCTACGGATCCTCCATCACCCAGGGCGGCTGCGCCTCGCGGCCCGGCAACGCCTACACGTCGATGCTCTGCCGCGCGGTCGATGCGCC
>JAAYZJ010000569.1 GCA_012514915.1 Lentisphaerota bacterium
GAAGCCCTGGCCGGCTTTACGGAACTGGCCGCCACCGCGGATGCGCTCGGCCTCGACGCCACGCTGGCGCGGGCGGCGATCCTCTTCGAACGCGGCGACCACCACACTGCGGCGACCGTGTTCGAGGCGGCCTCCAAGCGGCTGGACGGCGATCCGCGCCAGCCCGCCTGCCTCATGAACGCGGGTCAGGCCTGGCTGGCCGCCACGAACTACCCACGGTCCACGGCCGCCTTCGCCGCCCTGACCGCCAGCCATCCGCAACATCCGCTGGCCGCACCCGCAGCCTACTGGCAGGGAGTCGCCCAACTCCGTTCCGGCGCCGCCCAACCGGCCGTGGCGACGCTGACTCCGCTGTTGACCGTCGCCGCCATCCAGGAGACGCTCGGGTTCGATCTGCGCATGCTCCTGGCCGAGGCGCACGCCGCGAACAAGGACTACGCGGCGGCGGCCCGGACGTACGGCGATGCCCGGCGCGTCAAGCCGGCCCATCCGCGGGCGGCCGAGACGCTGGCCGCGCAGATGGCCATGCTCGAGCAGGCGGGCGATCTTGAGGCAGCCGAACAGGCCGCCGCCGCGTTCGCCACCGCCTATCCGCAACACCCCCGGTGCGGCGAGATGTCGTTCTGGATCGGCGAGTTCCGCTTTCGCCGCCAGCAGTTCGAGCCGGCGGCGGCGGCGTTCCAGGCCTTCCTGAAGGCGGCGCCCACGCACCCCTTGTCGCCCGATGCGCACTACAAACTGGGCTGGTGCGCCCGCGCCGCGGCGCGGCACCAGGAGGCGCAAGCCCATTTTCAAACGGTCTACACCGTCTATGCCGGCCATGCACTCGCCGCCGAGTCCGCCTACCGCGCCGGGGAAAGCGCCGAGACGCAGGGGGACCGCGCGGCGGCCGATGCCGCCTACGCGAAGGCGCTCGAGCTGGCTCCCGACGGGTCCTATGCCGAGCAGGCCTCGCTCGCGCGGATCGCCATCCGCCTCGGCCGACGGGCCGGCGCCGAGGCGCTCGATCTGGCCGAGGCCTTCGTCCGACAGCACCCACAAAGCAGCCACCTGGCCTACGCGCGGCTCTACCAGGCCGAAGCCATGGCCCAGTTGGAGCGTTACGACGACGCGTTGCGGGCCTTCCAGGAGCCGGCGATCAGCACGGGCGACACCGCGCCCGACGCCGCCTTCGGCGCCGCCTGGTGCCTGCGCGCCCTGGGCCGCCATGCCGAAGCGGCCGCCGCCTTCGAGACCCTGGCGGCCGGCGCGCACCCGCGCCGCGCCGAAGCTGCCTACCTCGCGGCACGCGCCCGCGAGGACGCCGGTGACTTTGCACGGGCACGCACAGCCTATGCCGCCCTCGCCCGCGACGGGCAGCAGCCGGTCGACCGGCGCGACGAAGCAGCCTACCGCGAGGCGGGCTGCGCCGCGCAGGCCAACGATGCCGCCGGCGCCTTAACGCTGCTGGCCGCGATCGCCGCACGCCAGCCGCCGGGGCCGTTCGCGGCGCAGGCGCTCTACGATCAGGCCTGGATGCTTCTGGAGCAGGCGAAAACGACCGACGCCGAGGTCCGCTTCAAGGAGCTGGCCGCCCGGTTTCCCGACCACACGCTGATTCCCGACGTCCAATTCCGCCTGGGTGAAATCGCCTACGCGCGCAACGATTTCGCCGCCGCGGCCGCGGCCTACGAGGCGGCCTTGAAGACTCCCGGCATCGCCTTCGCCAGCGAGGTGCTCTACAAGCTGGGCTGGACCTACGATCAGTTGCAGCGCCCCGACGACGCGCTGAACGCCTTCGCGCGTCTCGCGACCGACGATCCTGAGCACGCGCACGCGCCGGAGGCACGCTACCGCCAGGCGCGGCTGCTGGCCGCCGCCGGGCGCCACGCCGAGGCGCTGCCGCTGCTGGACACGATCACGACCGATCCCTTCGCAGAGCAGGCGACCCTCCTGAAGGCCGAGACGCTGCGCGCAACCAACCGGCACCGCGAGGCCCTCGACGCCTACAACCACCTGCTCAAGACGTGGCCCGACGGCGCCTGCCGCATCGCCGCGCAACTCGGCCGCGGCCATGGCCTGAGGGCCGTCGGCGCGCACCGCGATGCCCTCGACGCCTATGCGGCCGTCATCGACGCCACCCGCCAGGAGGAGGCGGCGCAGGCGACACTTGGCCAGGGCTACAGCCACTTCGCCATGCAAAACTGGGCGGAGGCCGCGAAAGCCTTCCTCAAGGTCGACATCCTCTACGGCTTCGAACTGTTGAAGCCGGAGGCCCTCGACCAACTCGCCCTGACATGGGAAAAGGCCGGCGATGCCGAAAAGGCTGCCCGCTACCGCGACGAACGCCGGCAACGCTACCCCGAGGTCAAATGAAACATCGTCCGCTTGCTCCTGTGATCACGGCGGCGCTGGCGCTGCTGCTGGCGGCCGCCTTCCTCCGGGCCGAATCGCCGGCCACGGCCCAGTCCCCGTTCCTGACGGAAACGGCCATCGCGGATTCCACGCCGGCCGATGCCGGCGAGGAGCCCGGCACGTCGGACGCCCCGGCCATCCGGGGACGCAACCTGGCCGCGCTGTTCCAGAGCGGCGGCATGCTGATGTGGCCCATTCTCCTCTGCTCAATCGTCATGGTGGCCTTCGGGCTCGAACGGGCGGCCGCCCTGCGCACGGCGCGCATCTTCCCCGACGCGGTAGTCCGCGACCTTCAGCGTCTGGCGCGCGCCGGGGACATCCCCGGCGCGCTGAACCGCTGCCAGACGGATCCGTCGCCTTTCGCCCACCTCATGCTCCCCTGTCTGCAGCGCGCCGCGCATGCCGGCTTCGAAATGGAGGCCGCCCTCGAAGAATCCGGCGCACGCGTCCTCTACGATCTCCGCCGCAACTGCAAGCCGCTGGCCGTCATTGCCGATGTCGCCCCGCTCCTGGGCCTGATGGGCACGGTAACCGGCATGATCAAGGCGTTCGAGGTCGTCGCCAGCTCGGGCGCGCTCGGGCGCACCGAACTGCTGGCCGAGGGGATCAGCGAGGCGCTGCTCACCACGGCCTTCGGTCTGCTGGTCGCCATCCCCGCCGTCGTCCTCTACCACTTCTTCCGCGGCAAGGCCGAGTACCTGCTGCGTTTGATGGAGGACGCCGGCCTGGATATCCTCGCCTTGCTGCGCAACGCCTCCCGGGAGCCGCCGACGCCATGAAGGCCCTGCTCACGGAAGAGGACGGCGGCGGCGTGCGCATGGCGCCCTTGATCGACGTCGTCTTTCTGCTGCTGGTGTTCTTCCTGGTGGCCACCACCTTCTACGAGGAGGAAAAGGACATTACGATCCGCCTGGCCGGCGCGTCCGAGGGCGATGCACGTGACCGGATCCCCGATCTGCTCGTCATCAACATCGGCGAGGCGGGCGTGATCGTCGTCAACCAGCGCGTCTATGCCGAGCCGGAGCTGGAAGCGCTGCTGCGGGAGAGCGTGGCGCGCAACGCGAACGTGGCAACGATCATCCGCTGCGACCGCCGGGCACGCCATGCCGATTTCGTAAAGGTGCTGAATCTCTGCGAGCGTACCGGCGCCCGCCAGGTCTCGGTGGCCACCCTGCATACCGATGAATAAGCTCCGCCAGCCGATGCGACGCCACGGCCGACTGGGGCTGCCGCTGGTCATCGGTCTGCTGCTGTCCGGCGGTTTGATGGCGGCCGACTACCTGCCCGACGGCGCGGATGGCGGCTTCATCCGGCTGCGCGATGCGGAGTGCGAGAACGCCACGGCCTTGACCGTCGTTCTGCATCCGGCTGGCGTGGCGGCTGATCGCGCGCCCCTCTCCCCGCGGCTGGTCATCCCGCGGCGGGAAAGCGGTGGCTGGGTGGTGTACGTGGGCGGATGGCCACCCGGCCTCGAGGGTGCCTGCGATCTGGAACTCCGCTGCACCCCGGACGGGGCCGTCATCCGCTTGCCGGCGGCACTGGCGCGCACACCGCGCCGCATGGATGTGGCCCTGCTGCTGGACGACTCGCATAGCATGCGAACCACCGACCCGCAGCGGCTGCGCGTGGCCGCCGCGCGTCTCTTCGCGCAAATGGCCGCCGCCCGCGGCGACATCCGGACGCTCTCGCTGATCGCCTTCAACCAACGCGCGAGGCTGCTCCTACCCCCCACCCCGCCCGGCGACAGCGAAGCCGTCGAGACCGCCCTGGGCCAACTGGAAGCGGCCGGCGCCACCGACCTGGACCGCGCGTTCGCACTGGCGGCCGCTCAGTTCGAAACCTTGCCGCCCTCGCGTAAAGTCGCCATCGTGCTCTCCGATGGCCGCGACGAGCCGGGGGCCTACACCTTCGGACACCGCCGCTTCAGCGCGCACCGCTGGCCGGTTCACACCATCGGCCTCTCGGAAGCCATCGACGAAGCGACGCTCAGGATGATCGCCGCCTCGACCGGCGGTTCCTACCACCGAGCCGGGAACACCGCCGCGCTCGCACGCATCTTTCACGAGATCGCCAGTGCCCTGCACACCAGCGTGAAGATCGGCGAGTGGACCATCGACGACCGGACGACGCATCCCCTACCGGTTGACGACTCCATCAGCGTCCTCTCGCTGGCGCTGCTCGACACGTCGGATGCGGCGGCATCCTGTTCGCTGCGGTCTCCAGACGGGCTGTCGCGCGCGCTGTCGACGATCTGGGCCCCCGACGCCTTCGCCGATATTTTCGCACCGGCCGCAGGCACCTGGCACGCCTCCGGGTCGTCTCCAGGAGCCCGGCTCGCCGTCTCCGCCTCCAGTTCACTCGACGTCGTCCCCTTCCCGCTCCCCGCGCGGGCAGCCGCCGATGCCCCGCTTCCCGTCGCCGTTTTCGTGCGGCACCAGGATGCTCTGCTGCACCCCGACCGCGTTGACGTGCGTCTGTCCGGCGGCCCGCCGCTGCCGCTACGCGACGATGGCATGAGCGCGGATGGCGACGCCGACGACGGTATCTTCGGCGGCTATATCCCTCTCGATGGCCGCGCGCGCGCGCGGCTGGCCTTCGAAGCCGCAGGCACCACTGCGGCAGGACACCGCTACCAGCGGCTCGCCTACCGCGAGGTCATAACGCAGTCGGCTGGCGAGACGGCGCCCTTGCTCGACAGAACGATCCCGCCGGCACAGCCTGCCATGGGGGCGGCCGAGCGCCTGCCTGCCACATCGCTGCGGCGGCACGCCTCGCCAGGGATATCCACGACACGTCTGCAGGAACGCGTCCGCGGCAAGAGCCACGATGACGGATCGGCCGGTCCCGGAATCGTCGCGCTGGAACCCGCGCATGCTCCTCTCCCGCCGGCGTCGGCTCCCGCGGCCGGACCGCTGTTGCCGATGGAACTCACGCTGCTGCCCGTGCCAGGCGCATCGGACACGACGCTGTCGCGCTACAATGCCGCCGCGATCATCACGCTGCTTCTCGCCATCCTGCTGCTCCTCTGGCTGATCACCCGCTGGACGGCACGCCCCCGCCTCCAGCCCGGCGGTCTGGCCCCCTTCCTCCTTGCCAGCCTGCTGTTGCACGTCCTGTTGGGCATCCTAGTCATGGACTTCTTCATCCACACCCGCATCATCACGGCCGAGCAGATATCCCCCGCCCTGGCCGTCAGGCTGGAAGCCGTTGAGGCCAGCCTGGGGATCGCCCTGACACCCCCGGGGCCGGCCGTTCCCCTGCGTGAGCAGGCCAGCGACGCCGTCCTCGCCAAGGCCAGTCTGGAACCCGCCGCCGCACCGACCCACGTGCCGGAACCGCCTCTCGCGCGTCCCGACACGCACGCCGCCACCGAGACGGATCACGCACCGATTCCCGATCCGGCGACGCCTCCCCCACCCGACCCTGTGCCGCTTGACGACGTGCTGGCCCGCACGGCGGTAAAGGCGCCTGCGATCCCGCAGGCACCCGCTGCGGCGGCCGAAGCCGTCGCGCTCGACGCGCCCGAGCCTGCGGGGGGCGACGCAGCGCCGGCGCAGGAGGCGCCCGCGCCGCTCACGGTCGCGCGCGTCGTGCCCAGCACGACCGCACCTA
>JAAYZJ010000570.1 GCA_012514915.1 Lentisphaerota bacterium
CTTCCAGACGTCCCCGGTGTAGCGGTCGATCGTCATGCCGCGCCCCGACCGAATCGGGAATCGTGCGTTCTGCGTCGGGTAGGCGGCGAACTGGGGCACGATCATCGGATGCAGCCGCACCAGCGGCGGCTCGGCCGTGAAGATATAGGCATGGGTGATGAGGCGCAGGCGGGGATAATCACGCGCCAGATCTTCCGCCACGGCGTTGAGCATCATGAAGTTGCGTGTGGAGAAGAACAGCGGATCCTGGTTGGCGTAGGGCGACTGCGGTTCGAGCCGGGTGCCATCCGGCAATTCGATTGGCCGCATGCAGCGCTCGCAGGCGCACACGCTCCAGTTATCGACGATGATCGAGCTGATCGACTCGACCGGCTGCTCCGGCACCAGCGCCAGGGCGCGGCGGATGGCGGACGCGATCGTCGAGGCCGCCTCCGGATGCGTGTAGCAGGGCTGGCGCCAACGGCTGATGCTGCGGGCGCCGTCGACCAGCGGATAGAAGGTGTTGTCGCGGTCGGCGGCCCCGCCGATCCAGCCGATATGGCTGCTGCCGTAGCCCGCGGGCGCGCCGCGCTCCCACAGCAGGTAGTTGAGACCGACGTGCAACCGGGTGTCGGTGTTGATCCCGTTGCGCGCCATCCACGCCTGAAAGCGAAAGTCATCCGCGCTCCGGCTGATGTGCCGGATCTCGAAGGCCGGACGCGACCGGAAATCGGCCTCGCTGAAATCGATCCGCTCGCGCGGCGTCCAGACGGCCTCGAAATCGGGATGCGGACGGGGCCAGATGATGTCGCTGTTGCGTTCGAGCAAGGCATGCACGCCGAAGATCGTGCCGCGCGGCTTCGCACCGAAAATGTGGATGTGGTCGCCCCGGCGCCGCACGGCATAGCCGTCCGAGTCCTGCAGCCAGGCCAGATCGTCCGCGAACGCCCCGGCCTGCGCCGCGCCGACGAACAGCTTGGTGTTGCGGCGCGGCCCCGGCACCGCCAGCAGCGGAGGCACGCGACCGGTGATCTTCGCCATCCAGTGGCGCAGCTCGCGGGCCGCATAGATTTCCCGCGGGTCGCTGCCCGGGACGACGACGATCTCCTCCTCGGCGCGCGGCAGCGGTTCGGGAGCCGTAACCGCCGCCACGGCCTCCCCCTGCCGGACAAGTCCCGTCAAGGCGATCCGGTTGGTGCAGAACGCGGGAATGTGGTCATGGCTGGTATTGAAAAGCAGACGTCCGTAGGCGGCCTCGGCCGGCATGCGCACGGGAGGCTTGTTCGTGCGGATGCGCGACACCGGCGCGATCAGCCGCCGCAGGCGATCATAGGCCAGCAGCCGGACACCGGGCCATTGCTTGGCGCCGCGGACAAAGTCGTAGCCGCCGCCAGCTTCCACAGGAAAAAAGTCGCTCAACGCGTAGCCGTTCTGGTTGACCTGCAGCAGGTTGGTCCCGCCCTCGCCGATCACGGACGCCCAGTGCATCTCGCTCCAGCCCGACTGGTTGCCCGCGCCCAGCGCGAAGTCGCCGTTCAAGACCAGATGGGGCGTGTCGAACGGTTCCAGCGTGGCCGTCTTCACCCGCGGCATCGCCGTGCTGCCGCGGAAACCGAGCCGCGCGTCAACGGCGTCGGACGTGGTATAGAAGGCATGACGGTAGACATGCTGCCCCGCCGTCAGGCGCTGCCAGGCACCTTCGAAGGCGCCGTCGAAAGGCACCTCGCCCGCGTCGTTGTACTGGTGCAGCACCCAGCTCGCCTCGCCGGCGTCCGCCGGGAGCGGTTCAACTTCGAAGACCAGGCAATAGGCGCGGCCCGGCTCGACCGGGAAGGTCTTCTGATAGGTTTGCTGCGCGCGGGCCGGAAGCCTGAGCAACAGGCCACCGAGCGCGGCCAGGAGGAGTGCGGTGGTTCTCATGATGAAAAACGCATCTGCGGGGTCATCGAGGCACTTGGAGAGACCGTCCGGGCTGCTCCAGCAGCCCAACTAGACCCTAACGGGATTTCGGCAAAAGAAACATAAACGAGGCTCTTGCAACCCCCCCCGGTCGCTGCGCCAACC
>JAAYZJ010000075.1 GCA_012514915.1 Lentisphaerota bacterium
CGTGCAGCGTGTCGCTCAGCGGCAGGTCGACGCCGGCGCGCAGGTTGAGCGAGTCATAGTCGCCGTTGCGGCGGTAGCCGTCGCTGGTCTGCCAGTCGGCGCCCGCCGTGGCGCGGGCCTCCCCAACTGCCTGGCGCGTCGCCAGGCTGGCGCCGTAGGTGCCGTGGGAGCCGCCCTGCACCGCGACCTCGGTACGGGCGGGTTGCGTGTCGCCGCGCGTGATGACGTTGACGACGCCGCCGACGGCGTGGTCGCCGTAAAGGGCGCTCTGGGGCCCCTCCAGGATCTCGATGCGTTCCACCATGCTGATGGGGAGCTGCAGCCAGTTGACGCCCGCCAGGTCGGGGCTGTTGAGCCGCTGGCCGTCGCGCAGGATCAGCGTGCGTCCGTGGGCGTTCTCGCCGAAGCCGCGCAGCGAGAGCTCGGCCTGCGCCGGGTTGCCGTTGAGCGAGCGGACCTGGAGCCCGGCGAGGTCGCGCAGCGCGTCGATCACATGGCGCGCGCCCATATCGCGCAACTCTTCCGCCGTGATGACGGTGATGGGCGCGGGGATCGTGTCGGGCGTCCGGGTGCGGCGCGTGGCCGTCACGAGGACCGGCGGCGCGTCGTAGAGGTTGGTGGTGGCGGGGGGTTCCGCGAAACAGGCGGCGGTCAGCGAGAGGACCGCGGCGGTGGACAGCGACTGGCGCAGTGACATGGTCGTCCTTCGATTCACCCTCAAGCGGGGTTGCGTGTCTACAACGGGAGCCCCTGCGCGCGGCGGCGGGAGAACGGCCCGTCAACGGGGAGTGCCGGCCTGCGACCCGTTGAACGGACACGAGCGGTGCTCCCCTTGCGCGAAGGAGTTCCATGCGGCACGAACCGGCTCGTCTTCTGGCTCACGGCATGCCTAACGCCCCGCCTTCTTCTCTGCTTCAGAAAATGGCACCAGGGGCTTCGTAGCCGTTTACAGCGGCGCGACCGCGTCCGATTTGCACGGACTTCCGTTAGCCGATTCGCGCGTGAAACAGGTCAAGCGTAGGCCAACGCCCCGCAAAAGTCAAATCGCAATGTACCGCAGAAATGAGAAAACCGCGCTTTGCAGCGGTGGGCTTTTGTGGTAAATTAAGACGATGGTCAAAGCAGGTGCCGCGTGCCGGCCTGACCGCGAGCCTTTTTCTGGAGTGTTGCTATGCCGAAATTCAACTACATCGCGATGGATGGCGCGGGCAAAGAGACGCGGGGCAGCGTCGAGGCCTCCTCGCAGGCCCAGGCCATCGCCCAGATCCGCAGCCAGGGGCTGTTTCCGACCGCCATCGGCCAGGTCGGCGGTGCGGGCGGCGGCGGCAAGGCGGCGCCGCGCGAGGCCAAGGCCGCCGCCAAGGGCGGTGGCCTCAACATGGAGATCAAGCTGCCCGCCTTTCTGCAGCCGCGGGTCAAGGCCAAGGAACTCACGATCTTCACGCGCCAGCTCGCGACCCTTGTCGACGCCGGCCTGCCGCTGCTGCGCGGCCTGCGCGTCCTCCACCGCCAGACGCGCAACGAGACGCTGAAGAAGGCGCTCCTGACGATGGGCGAGTCGGTCGAGAGCGGCAGCACGTTCTCCGAGTCGCTCGCGCTTCATCCGCGCATTTTCGACCACCTGTTCGTCAACATGGTCCGCGCGGGTGAGGCGGGCGGCGTCCTCGAGCTCGTCCTGACCCGCCTGTCGGAGTTCATGGAGAAGAGCGAGAAGATCAAGAACAAGGTCAAGAGCGCGATGATCTATCCGACCGTCGTGCTGGTGGCCGCGGTCGGCATCACCGGGTTCCTGCTCATCGCGGTCATCCCGAAGTTCGAGGAGATCTTCATGGATCTACTGGAGGGCAAGAGCCTGCCGGGGATCACCAAGTTCGTGATCGCGGCCAGCAATGTCCTGCAGAACTACTTCGTGATCGTCGCCGTGGCGATCGCCGCCATCGTCGTCGTCGTCAGGATCTGGGCCGCCACGGCCAGCGGGCGGCTGATCCTGGACCATGTCAAGACGCGCCTGCCGGTCTTCGGCACCCTCATCCGCCGGACGGCCATCGCCCGCTTCACCCGGACCCTCGGCACCCTGATGGCCTCGGGCGTCCCCGTCCTGCAGGCGCTGACGATCGTGCGCGACACCTCCGGCAACGCCGTCTTCGCCTCGGCCCTGCAACGGGTCCACGACAGCGTCAAGGAGGGCGAAAGCATGGCCGCCCCGATGGAGCAGGCCAAGGTGTTTCCCCCCATGGTCGTGAGCATGGTCGAGGTGGGCGAGGAGACGGGCGCCCTGCCCGACATGCTCACCCGCATCGCCGACACCTACGAGGACGAGGTCGACAACGCCGTCGCCGGCCTGACCTCGATCCTGGAGCCGATCATGATCATGTTCCTGGCGGTGATCGTCGGCACGATCGTCATCGCCATGTTCCTGCCGCTGGTTTCGATCATCACGACACTGGGCGGCAGCTCGAGCTGACGCCCCGGGGCGGGGCGGCGCACGGGTCACACACGCAACGCACAGGGAGACGCAAGCATGAACAAGCACACGGCATGCAGCCAGCCGGGACGCCGAGGCGCGGATGCGCCCGCCCGCCCGCGGGCGGTCTCCGGCTTCACCCTCGTCGAGATGCTGGTGGTCGTCGTGGTCATCATCATCCTGCTGGGCGTGGTCTTCAAGATGGTCAAGCCGGCCGGCGACAAGGCGGCCAAGGCCAAGACGGAGGCCATCCTCGCGAAACTCAAGGCGGCGGTGGAGGAATTCTATGCGGAATACGGCCAGTATCCGCCCGTGCCCTACTACCGTAATGTGGAAGACGCCCGCTTCTCGTACCCCGACGGCAGCGGCGGAACCGTCACGGGGGGCGGTCTGCGGCTCGATATCGACGACCCCGTCAGTGTTCCCGCCGGGGCGTTGTTCCAGCCGCTGTTCTACGAGTATCCAGGCGCGATGGATTCCAATCTGACGGGGGTGTTCGCCGACCGCACCTGGGACGAGGCCCCGGCCTTCACCTTCGGCCTGATGTCCTTCCTGGTGACCCGCTTCAAAGATCATGCCGAGACGCTCGGCTATGGGTCGCTGTTCGAACTGGACCAGTGGAAAAACTACAACAGCAAGGTCGGCAACCAGGTGGGCGACCAGCCGCGCGACCGTCGGGCGGCGGAGCGTTTCGCGCCGTTTCTGGCAGGAATCACAACCAGCGACATGCTCGCGCGCTCCGTCCAGGGCGGCGCCGAGGGGCAGTTTTATTTTTTCAGGTACATCACGGTGCACGACGCTTGGAGCACGCCGTTGATCTATGTCTCCCCGCCCCCCCACCAGAGCTATCTCCTCTTCTCGCGCGGCCCCGACCGGAAGTTCTATTTCAATGACCCGGGCAACCGCAACCACCCAGACAACCGGGACAATGTCTACGGCGACACGGGGTATTAAGCCATCGGAGACCTCCTTGCCATGCGAATAACCGAAACAACCGAGCGGACGGCAGCGGTGCCCGGCGGCCGGCGACCCCGGCGCGGCGGCTTCACCCTCGTCGAGATGCTGGTGGTCCTCGTGATCATCGGCATCCTGATGGCCTCCGTCGCCGGGTTCCTCAACCGGGCCCGCGCGAATGCGTGGCGGGTGAAAGCCCGCGACACGGCCCGACAGCTCGTCGCGGGGTGGAATCTCCACCTGCTCGACAAGCGCGCCTTTCCCGACGAGGAGCGGTTCACCTCCCCCGCCTCCGAGGGGGGCTACCGGGCCGTGCCCGCCAACCTCGCCCTCCTCAACG
>JAAYZJ010000571.1 GCA_012514915.1 Lentisphaerota bacterium
GGCCATGTTGAAATAGTTCGTCGCCAGCCGGCGGTAGTCGCCCTCGTAGCAGGCGCGGTTGAGCGCGCCGTTCTGCGCGCTGACATAGCCCATCGCGCGGTTGATGCCGAGCCACTTGGCGTTCTCCGGCGAATAGAATTCGGGTTGGCAGCGGAAATAGACGGCGCTGGCGCCGAACGCGCGGCTCAATTCGCGCTTGTCGAACGTGTCAAAGACCAGCGGCGAGCCGGCGGCCATCACGCCGAACGCGAACGGGCGTTTGCCGACCGGCTTGTAGGCGTCGAGTTCTTTGACGTAGCGCTGCAGAAAATCGGCGAAGAAGACGGCAGGCTTCCCCTGCAGCACGTCGTCCTCGAGCCAGGCGTTGCCCGTGCCGACGAAAAGTTCCCGCCGGATGCCGTCCTTGAGTTCGAAGCGCGAGGCCTGCGCGCCATCAGCGGAGAGGCTCACGGAGAGGGTCAGGGGCACGTTCGACGAGGCGGTCGAGGCCGTCACCCAGGCCGGGCCGAAGGTGCTCAGGTCGATCCGCCGCCACCCCGAGTCGAAACCGGGGGGCAGCTCCTCGTCGGCCGGGGGGGCGATCTTTTCCCAGCGCCAGCGCTGGGTCAGTCCGTTGATCCCGAAATGGTAGTCGCGGTGCGGACCGTAGCCGATGCCGCCGACCGGCTCCCAGGTGGCGCAGTGCAGGCTGGCGCGCACGGGCGCCGCGGCCTTGGGGGGAACCACAAGCCGGAACCAGGCGGGACGGAGGCAGCGGCTCTGGATCGGCGGCTGCTTCAGATCCTTGGCGCCCCGCTCCCGCCAGCCCATCATCTCACGGCCCGGTTCCATCTCCAGATCGGAGGTTACACAGATCAAGTCCACGATGCGCGCCGCGCCGTTCTTGCCGTTGGCGCCCTTGCTCAGCACCACCGTCGCCGGCCCCGCGCGCAGGTCCGCCTCCATCCGCTGGTAGACAACGTCGGTGTTGTGGTAGGCCCAGGGGCCCTGGATCAGCCAGTTGCCGGCACCGTGCGGCCAGTATTTGGCGTCGTCACGGTCGCCGAACCTGGCCGAGGCGACCGGTTTTCCATGCTGCTGCACCTCGATGTCGAACCGGGTGTCGAACCCGTAGGGACTCTCGAACCGCGCCCATAGCGCATAGCGCCCGTCGGAGGGCACCGTGAGGGATTGCGTCGCGGCGGCCGGTTCTTCGCCGGCGTCCGCCCGCAACCGGTTGCCGCTCCACGTGTTCGGATAACCGGGACAGTAGCCTTCGCGTCCCTTGATGACCTGCCAGCCCTTCCCGATCGCCATCGCCTCGGCCTCGATGATGGCATAGAAGGGCTCGACGCCCCGCACCGGCAGCACCGCCGCCAGCATCATCAGACCAGCCAGCCATTGATCGCGCTTCATCTGTAATCTCCGTTCAGTTGCCTGGGTATCATTGGCGTATGATTCCGCGCTCGACGCTCGGCGCCTCGGCGAGAAGTCGTGAGGATGCATCAGGGTTTCTCCGTGCCGGCTTGATGCGCCGCGCGGTCAGCCTCGACGACTTCCCGCGGCAGCAGCAGTTCGGGCGGCCGGCGCGCCAGGTAGGGCGGGATGTTGAGGAAAAGCCAGGCCGCGCGGGTATGACTCAGGCGCCAGAGGCGGCCGTCCTGCACTTCCGGGACGTCCACGGAATGGAATCCGGCCGACTTGGACTCGGCAGGGGCGGTGTCATCGGCCGCCGCCGGCTGGCGGAACGTGAACGCCAGCCGTCCGTCGCCGTCGAAGAGATCGCCCGACGCGGGGTGGGAGACGTGGAAGGAGATCTGCCGCGTCCCCTTCGGCACATAGAACCAGCCTTCCCACATGTGCCGCCGGTTGAAGCACTTCGTCGGCCCGGCCTGGACGGTGAAGGCCATGTTCGAGACGCCGGGCAGCACGCTTGTTGCGGCGGGACCGCCGTCCACCTCGATGCGGTGCAGGCCGGGGTGCGGCGTTTTCAGCACAACCAGCCGCTCCTGCTGGTCGGGCGGCACGCTGGTATCGGTCGTCACCACGAAATCGGCGGCGTCACTGACGGCCTGGTCGGAATAGAGGGTGATCGCCACGTTGCTGGCCCGCTTGGGCCAGATGAACCCGCCCGTCACGCGCAGCTTGATCTCCCCCGGCGCCTGGTCCACCCAGGTGAAGAATTCCTGGCGTCCGCCGGGCGGCAGGCCGAACCCGTAGCTGCCGAGCGGCTTATCCCCGAAACCCAGCGCCTCCGCCGCCGGCACAAGGTCGTCGCTGAACGCCCGCGTGACGTAGGTGCCGACCGGATTGCCGGCGACGCCCGCCGCCAGCATCGCGGCGATCTCGTCGTCGGCAGGGGGTTCGCCGACCTTCCAGGGATTCTTGCCCGACGGCACCCGCCAATGTACCTCTTCTTCCGGATAGCCTCTGGCGGGATAATTGAAGAGCCCGTAGACGTTGACCATCATCGTCTCCCGCATCCGCCAGGCGTGGCGCATGACATCGCCGAAGGCCTCGGCCCGCCGCGCCTCGGGCGCGTTGCCCGACGCCAGATGCAGCTCGGTATAGCGGGTGTAGAGGATCAAATCCTGAAGGCGGCGCCGGACGGCGTCGCTCCCGGCCAGCGGCCAGGCCTCCTGCAGCGCCCGGTACATTCGGCCGAGGGTATCGCCCGTCAGCGGCAGGCGCGGCGGATCGCCCTCGAACTTGTAGACCAGGCGGAAGTAGCGGTCGACCGGAGCGGCGGCCGCGCCGAAGGCCTTGTCGAGGAAGTCCTGGTAGACGGCATCGAGCCGGTCGGCCTCGTCGAGATCCCAGAGCATGCGCGACGCGAGGTAGATGCCGAGCGACACGGTGCCGTTGCTGTAGGCCGCGCCCGAACGGAGGCGCCGCGCGCCGCGCTGGTGGAAGCCGGTGATGCTCCGCCGCAGGTAGCCGAGATCGGCCGCGCGCGGGCTCCCCGGCAGGAAGCGGTTGCCGACGATGTTGCTGTAGTACTCGAA